>SXXZ01000041.1 GCA_005789375.1 Verrucomicrobiales bacterium
CGAGGGCACCAAGGCTCTGGAGCCCGGGCGGGGGCCTTTCGCGCTTTGGCGTGGCACCACGATGAGCGATGGAGAACTGACCGTGGACCTTGTGCCTCAGGTGGGTTGTTCGCAGGTGAGCCTCCTGATGCGTTGCTCAGTGCCATCGGGCGAGGTCGCCGAGAGCGGGTTGGAATTGGTCTTCGAGCCACGGGAGGGCCGCCTGGTGGTGCGTCAACTGAGCGCCTCCGCGGCTGTCCCGATTGCCTCCTGCGGCGGTGTTTTCCTCCGGGGCGATCGATTGCCCGTCCGCATCCGCCTTGAAGGGGATCGTTTGGCAGTTTTTCTGGGCGACGAACCCGCACCGAAATTGCAGGCCATGGCCCGATCGGGAGGGCCGGCTTCCGGACGTCTGGGTGTCCGCGCCTGGGGTTCGGGTGTCAGCCTCGACCAATTCCGTTGGACGCCTTTGGGCGGTGTGACCCGGCCCCTCTGGCCTGAACTCCCGCACGATTGGGCCCGTTACCGGGCTTTCGAGAGTGCCTGCCTCCTCCTGCTCAACCTCAACGAAGTGGCCTATGTCGACTGAGAACTCTTCTGGAATTTCCCCGCTGCCAGCCTCACTGAAGAATGCCTCCCGGCGTGATTTCTTGGCGCAGTTCGGTGCGGGTTTCACCAGCTTGGCATTGTCCGGAATGCTCGAGGCCGATGGTTTCTTTGCGCGGCCCGAAGTGGCTGCCAGCGCGTCAATGGATCCGATGCGCGTGAAACCGCCCCACCTTCCGACGAAGGCCAAGGCCTGCATCTTCCTCTTCATGTACGGAGGTCCCTCGCAAATGGACCTCTTCGACTACAAGCCGGAGCTGAACCGCCGCCATGGGCAAACCGCGTCGCTCGAACAGCGTCGCCGCGACGTGAAGCCCGGAACCTTGCTCGGTTCCAAGCGGACTTTTCGTCAGTGCGGCCAGTCTGGGTTATGGTGCAGCGATGTGTTGCCGCATCTCTCGGCTCACATGGACAAGTTGGCCGTCATTAAGTCGCTGTATGCCGACTCCTTCGCCCACGGTTCAGCCATGATCCAGATGAACAGTGGGCGGGTCTTGCAAGGGTGGCCGTCGATGGGTTCCTGGATGTCCTATGGTCTGGGCTCAGCCAACGCCAACTTGCCGGGCTACGTGGTCATGCTCGATCCGCGCGGCGGACCCATTAGTGGTTCGGCCAATTGGTCCAGCGGATTCATGCCGGCCGCTTATCAGGGGACGGTGTTTCGAGCCTCAGGCAATTCGATCCTGAACTTGGATCCGGCCGATGGTTCGCCCTCCGTGGTCCAGCGCGACACCATTTCTACGCTCAACGAGCTCAACGCCGGACATCTGGCCTCGCGTCCCGGCTTTAGCGAATTGCAGGCTCGAATCGCGAGCTACGAACTGGCCTTCCAACTCCAGCGCAGCGCCCCGGACGCCCTCGACCTGTCTCAGGAATCGACCGCCACTTTGGAGAGCTACGGCGTAAATCAGTCGCGCCCTGACGATCACCCGCTAGCCCTCGGGCCCGCGCCCTTTGGTCGCCAATGCCTCATCGCCCGTCGCCTGGTCGAGCGGGGTGTTCGCTTCATTCAGATTTACCACGGCGGCGGACATCAGCAGCAGAACTGGGATGCCCACAACGGCGTGGAAGAGAACCTCCGCATCCATGGGCCGGAAATTGACCGTCCCATCGCTGCCCTCTTGGCGGATCTCGAGCAACGCGGGCTCCTCGATTCGACCTTGATCGTTTGGGGCGGCGAGTTTGGCCGGCAGGCTGTTTCGCAGGGCGGCAACGGCGGCCGCGACCACAATCCCAAAGGCTTCACGTACTGGATGGCCGGTGGAGGGGTCCGTGGCGGCACGAGCTACGGCGAGACCGACGAACTCGGTCATGAGGCCGCCGTGGATCGTCACCACATCCGCGACTTGCATGCCACCATCTTGCACCTCATGGGGCTGGATCCCCAGCGGCTCACCTATTTTTACGGTGGCCTCGACCAAAAATTGACCGGCGTGGTGGAGCCTGAGGTCATCCGGCGTATCCTGGCCTAGCCCAAGTTTGGACCGGTGTGGTTTCGCTCAGAACCGGTAAAAACGGGTTGGATGAGCCGGTGGAAAACAAAAAACCCTCGGAAACGTTCTGTTTCCGAGGGTTTTAAATGGCGACCCCACGGGGAATCGAACCCCGGTTACTGCCGTGAAAGGGCGGTGTCCTAACCGCTAGACGATGGGGTCTAAAAGAGCGGCGTGTCTTTCGCAGACTATCGCCATAATTGTCACGCTATAAATTCGCACTATAAACTGACGCCATAAATAACTGGTGGGTCGGCAGGGATTTGAACCCTGGACCAACGGCTTAAAAGGCCGCTGCTCTACCGCTGAGCTACCGACCCGCCATAAAGCGGATGCGCAAGGTATCGGGCTTTGTGTCAGCGGCAAGGAGTCTTTTCAGAAGACTTTGCAAGTGAAGCGGTTGGAGGGGCGATTTCGAGGGTTGGGGTGCGGTTTTCTGATGGGGTCTTCGGCACCATGCCGGGAGCGATGCGCGGTCCGTGATAAAATTTATCCGAGTTTCTGGGCGTCAAGCTTGACGCAGAGGGCTGAATTTCGGACCAACAGTGTCGTCACTTCCCAGTCATGAATTCACCACTCGAGAACCGCCGGGACTTTCTCAAGTCCAGTTCGACCGCTGCCGCACTGACTTTTGCCGCACCGGCCCTGTTGATGCGAGATCGCGCCTTCGCCGCCAACTCCGACACCCTTCGCATCGGCCTCGTGGGCTGCGGCGGGCGGGGCACCGGTGCCGCCGGCAACGCGCTGGAGGCCGACAAGAACTTGGTCCTCGTGGCCATGGGCGACGCCTTTGAAGACCAGATGAAGCAGAGCCACTCCAGCCTGGACAAGCAGTTCCCGGGTCGGGTGCAGGTGGAGCCCTCCAAGCGCTTTGTCGGTCTTGACGCCTACCAGAAGGTGATCGACGCCGGCGTCGACGTGGTGTTGCTGGCCTCGCCTCCGGGATTCCGTCCCGCCCACCTCCGTTATGCGGTCGAGAAGAAAAAGCACATCTTCTGCGAAAAGCCGATGGCCACCGACAGCGCCGGCATCCGTCACGTAATGGAGTCGGTTCGTATGTCCAAGGAAGCCAAGCTCAACCTGGTGGCGGGCTACTGCTGGCGCTATTCCTTCCCGCAGCAGGAGTTCTTCAAGCGCATCAACGAAGGCGAGATCGGTGAGGTCTTGGCCATGTACGGCACCTACCTGACCGGCCCCGTGAAGCCGATGCAGTCTCCTGCGCAGCGCAAAGACGGCGTGGGCGATCTCGAGTGGCAGATGCGCAACTGGATGAACTTCACCTGGCTAGCCGGCGATGGCTACGTCGAGCAGTGCATCCACACCGTAGACAAGATGATGTGGGCCTTCGGTGACAAGCCGCCGGCCAAGGTCGTCGCCAACGGCGGGCGCGTGCACCCGAACTACGAGGGCAACATTTTCGATCACATGACGGCCACCTACGAATGGGCCAATGGTGCTCGGGGTGTCATCGCTCAGCGTCAGATCGCCAACTGCTACAGCGACAACAGCGACTACTTGCTCGGCGGCAAAGGCAAGGGATGGAACGGATGGTCCAACTCGTATTTCAAGAATGCCGATGGTTCGAACGGATGGCGTTATCGCGGTGAGAAGCCCGACATGTACGTGGTGGAGCACCAGCACCTCTACAAGGCCATCCGCAACGGTGAGTTGCACAATGACGGTGACCGCATGGTGAACAGCACGCTGGCTGGCATCATGGGACGCTTGGCCGCCTACACCGGTCAGGAAGTGACCTGGGAGCAG
>SXXZ01000303.1 GCA_005789375.1 Verrucomicrobiales bacterium
CACAATAAATCAAGCTCATTCCGCGTGTAATTCCGCTATCACGCGGAATTCAAATTGTGCGCTTTTGCTGGTGTTTTTAGGTGCCTATCCCGCGTATAATACATTAGCGATACATTTTTCAAGTTTGTGGCCGGTACCCCAAGCAATGGTCCGGGGCAATTCCACAGTGTGTCATAAGACGAGACACCAAGATTTTGCCCCAGCAGAACCCGGAGGCTGAACCATTTTGAGCCCTACCGCTGCAACTCGAGCCGAGTTATTCTGGTTCCCAAGATTGCCTCCTAGGGTCCAACGCGGATGTGATCAAACACGGCATGGTGGACAATCGGCGTAGCCGAGGGGATGGAGTAATGCACGAAGCCTATCTCCATCTGATCAGGCAATTTTGGGAAGTTGACCGTCTTGAGGGTCTTCCACTCCATGCCGTCGCTGGAGGCATACGTGGTGATGTCCCCTCCACGCCTCACTAGCTTCATCCACTTGAGATTTGAACCGATGTTGCCGGAGGGTTGGTTGCCCGCGCCATCGATCATGGTGCTATCGCAATGCCGTGTCGCTCCGCTGCTGGCCCCCATGATCGCAGAGAATGGAATATCCCGCCCACCGAGCGGTTCACCCGGGCGCGCGTTGACGTTGGCCCGTAGGATAATGCCCGAAAACCAGTTGGCCGAATCCACAGGGCGCGAGCCGTCTGGAGTCGCTTCGTCACGCGTAATGTCCTTCAGGTGGGCAATCAGGGTCACGTCCCCGGTGTGCACACGGGTGTAAAGCCCCATCGACTCTCCGACGAGCTTCACCTCGTCGTGACTGTGCTCCACGGCGACCGGGTAACTATGATGCTCCAGCGACGAGAGTCGGTACCCCTCACGCTCAGGTCTTGCGGCCTTTTGCGTCACGACAACCGGCGCGCTATCCACGGTTCGATTGCCATCGTAGACCAATCGAGCGCGCACCGTGCGTGACGTGCCCGACCAGATTGGTGCAGTCACCGATTCGGTCGCGTTGGACACCGTCGCCAGCAAGTACGAGAGCGTCTTGCCGCCCTGCCACGCGAAGTAGTCGAAGCTCGGATTCTCTCCATAATATTCCACCCGCTCGATTCGGTGAGTACCCGTGTTG
The DNA here is from genome assembly GCA_005789375.1 of Verrucomicrobiales bacterium. The sequence continues at coordinate 1,120 of SXXZ01000303.1, forward strand.
AGCTTGCACGAAAGCGTTACGCTCGCATCGGTCGAGCTAACGGGAACGACGGTGATTCGAGGATCTTGCGGTTCCGCACGGCGGCGAAAAGCTTCGGCCGGAATCGGGCACTCAGGACTCCCCGGCTTCGACCACGATAGCTGGAGGAAATCGTCAGGCTGCTGCGACTGTTTGGGCCCCTGCACATACAGCAGGCGAAACGCGTGCAATCCCGCGCGCAACGACAGCGCTTCGGAGTAGTGGGCAATGGACCGGTAGCCGTCCGCATCGATCACCAACCGATCATCCAGCATCAATTTCATGCCGCTGGCTCCGGTGAGTGAGAACGTATAAAGCGCGTCTTCCGGGGCCATCAGAAACCCGGTGAACTCCAACGCGTAGCCCTCCCGACGCAGACGTGGGGTGATGTCCGGAGTCGCTACTGCACCCTGCCGAGTCGGGTTTAGTTTGGAAAAATCGGGCAATTTCCTCCAATCCTGCGACTGCGTTGTTTCGAAGTATTTGTAGGTCAGTCCGAGTGTTGCCGACGCTGAGTTCGCTCGTCCCAGCGCGGGTTGGGTGACGCTACGTGGAACCTTCACGGTGACCGGAGCCGAGCTATTGCCGAAGACATCGTTGATTTGCAGGCGAGCTTTGAGAGAGCGCCTCGGGGCTGCCGGCAAGTCGAACACACACATCCGCTTTTCCGGGTCATTGCGCTTTTCTGTGGCCACCACCCGCTCGCCATCCAGGAGGCTCACCTGATAACCCAGTTGAGGCGATGACTTGGTACCTATTTTCCATCGCACCACCACGCGCCTGACACCGATTTCTGGCGTTACCGATTCAACCGCGATGGGGTCAAAAAAGTCCGGCTCCGACGGTTGCTCGAGAACCCTGCGGCCTTCGCTCACTTCCCCCTGTTTGGGTCTACCTGTTGAAGGATCTATTTCATTGGCCGTGGTTTCCATGAGCACCGAGCGCTTGTCGCCTGAGAGCGTCAGTTGGACGGTGTCATCCTTTGCACTGGAGGCATTGAATTCGGCCTCGGAAGTCCACTGACCACTCCGCCGCGCATAACTATTCCGGACCTCCATCGCGCTCTTGAGACTGGCTCTCGGCGTGAAGCGCTCGTGAAAACCTCCCATATAATTGAAGCCGGTGAGCTCGGCCGGAAACTTGAAGGTCGCCAGGTGAAACCACTCGCCCGTCTCGAGCGACTTCATCCACACACCGGCAAAACCCTCACCCGGCGATGGTGAGGTTGACGTCCAGACGCGGTGGACAAACCGATACCATTGGTTCGGCTTGAACTCCGTGTCCGGCCACTTGCCTTTGATTCCTCCGGACGAACCTTCCCAGTTCGACCGTTTCCAACTCATGTGCGGCCCCGCATGGACGAAATCTATACCGCTGGTTGGTGCCCCTTTCCCGGCCATCTGCCACGAGGCATATTGCAGCAATGTCAGCCCCGTTCTCCGCTCGGTCACAACTCCTCCGTAGTATTGGGCCCGCCAGCCTTCCTTCGACAGAGCGTCCTGAGGGTAGGTCGCGATATAAGTTCCATCCGTCCAATAAGGATACCGCGCATCGAAGACGATCACCTCCTGCGGTTGCGCAGTGTCGCGTGTGATCCGGAGGTAGCTTGCACGCGCTGGCGACAGGCCAATGAGTACGATGAGCAGCAAGGTCAGTGGTAGGACTCGCATGGGCGTGAGGATGGAGCGACACCCTAAGGCTACGAGACCACCGGTTGCAATCAGACCTCCCACCGTGCCAGTCATGCGTTTATAGAACCAGCGAAGGAAACCTAACTACCTCTCCGCCCTCATCGGTAATGCGCTTTAATTGGACCGAATCTAATTCATGCGGCCCGATGGATGGCCGTAATGATTCCCCTTTCCCGTCGCAATCTCAGGCCGCTGAATCGAGTCCCATGATGGACACCACAGGCATGCCACAACCGGTCCGTCTCGCTCGTCATGCGATGGCGACCCGCTTCGAGTGGGTGCTTTGGGGACAGGCTCCGGAGCGGTTGCGTGCCGCCGGTGAGGAGGCTCTGGACGAGGTCGACGCACTCGAGTCGGCCCTGAGCCGATACCGGGAATCGTCGGACATCGCCCGGGTGAATGCCGGAGCCGCCGGGGGGGCAGTCCGTGTGTCGCCGAGCACCTTCCGATTACTCGAGCGGGCCCGAGTCCTTTCCGAGGTCACCGATGGGGCCTTCGACATCACGGTCGGAGCCCTGTTGCGGGCCTGGGGGTTCGTCGGTGGCACTGGCTCAAGGCCTTCACCAGAGGCGGTGCGTCAGGCCCGCGACGCCTCAGGGTGGCACCGGGTCCGTCTCGATGGCTCGGCGTTCTCGGTGACCTTCGATCATCCCGGTGTAGAACTCGACTTGGGCGCCCTCGGCAAGGGACACGCCCTCGACCGGGCCCTCGACCTACTGACCGAGGCCGGCGTGCCGCACGCGCTGTTGCACGGGGGCACCAGCAGCATCCTCACTCGCGGTTTGGCTCCGGACGGACGCGCTTGGCGAGTGGGTCTGCCGGGCCCTCAGGATTCCGAACCAGGAAAAACGGGCTCGGCCGCACTTTCTGGCGCTCCCTCGGTGACACATTCGCTCGAACTCCGCGACGAATCTCTCTCGGTCTCGGCCGTCTGGGGCAAGTCGTTCACCGAAGGCGGCCAGCAACTCGGTCATGTGCTCGATCCGCGCACAGGTGAACCCGTTCGGCGAGCTCGCTGTGCGGCGGTCGTGGGGCCCGAGGCTGCGGTCTCTGACGCCTTGTCCACCGCCCTGCTCGTCCTAGGCCCTGAGGGTCGGCCGCTGATCGAAGCGAACATTCCCGGTTACCGCTGCATCCACCTGGAGTAACTCTCTTGCTGAATGCCGTAATCGGAACCGGCCAAAGCCCGGGCTGTGTCCGGCCCTGCGGTGTCTACGAGAAGCCTGTGGATTAATTTCAGCCTCCCCCGGAAATCAGCCCAACTTCGGGAAGAATCGCCGGGCCGTGGCGCAAGTTTCGGCAGACAGTGCTTCGAGGCTCAGACTACGGGCGTCGGCGATGGCGACGGCGACTTGAGCCACGTAGGCAGGTTCACAACGCTTGCCGCGGAACGGAACCGGGGCCAGGAACGGGCAATCGGTTTCCAGCATGAAGTGGCCCCCGATCACAGCCGCGGCCGCCTCGCGCACATTCACGCCGTTCTTAAAAGTCGCGATGCCGGTGAAGCTGGCCAGCGACCCGAGCGCCTCGACCTCGCGAAGCTCAGGCACCGAACCCACCCAGCAATGGAAGACGCCCTTCACGCGCGCAGCGTAAGGCCGAAAGACCTCTAGGGTCGGCGCGAAGGAGTCGCGGGTATGGATGATGACGTTGAGACCCAGTTCGGCGGCCACCTCCAACTGCTGCTCGAACAGCGAGGCCTGCTTGCGACGATTGGCGGCATCGGCCACCGGTTCTGGCTCGGGCTCACCGGGGCGGCGGAAGAAATCGAGACCGGTTTCGCCGATGGCCACTACCTTGGGATGCCGCGCCAAATCACGCAGCATGGGCCGAATTTCATCGGGCGACTCGTCCATGTGACCTGGATGGACGCCCACGGCCGCAAACACCGACGGAAAACGCTCTGCGATGGCCACGGCCCGGGCGCTGCCTTCGAGAGTAGTCCCGATGGTTACAATTCGCGTGATGCCCGCCGCTGTGGCGCGCTGGACCACGGCTTCCAAGTCCTCGACGTAATCGGGGAAGTCCAAATGGGCGTGCGTATCGAAGAACTCGGTCATTCGTCATTGAGAGTGCATGGAACGCTCTGAAGGGATCAATAGAGGGCTCACCTCTCGGCCCACAGGCTCTTCGTCCGGAGCGAATGGATCCAAGGCGGAGTGTCGAACGACTCAGCACCTCCCGAAGTGGATCAAGGGGTTCGGCCACCGCGGGAAGATTGGCACTGACGGAATCCCGTCGGGAATGTCCATCCGAACCGCTCGACCGACCTGAAAGGTGGCCTGCACCAATCCAGGCTGTGCGATTGATGAGCCGCTTCTGGTCAGCCAATCAATTGGCGGTCGTTCGCTCTAAGAGCCACGTTGCATCGATGGCGTCGAGGCGGGCGTCGGTCCGGGAACGCTGTCCGTAGGTGGTGAGCATCGGCGAACGCCACTTCTTGATCTCGGAGTGTCCGTCGGCGAACGACAACCCACCGGCGCTGTTGTGGTACGATGCGGGGTAATCGACCCACGAGGTTCTCGATTCATGGACAAACCAGCCGTCGTTGATCGACGCAGGATTCTCATCGATCGTCACCCAGGTCATGGACGCACCGAGGGTGAAGTCGCTCTGCTTTCGGTAGGAACGGCCGCTGGTACGCTCCTGCCCGGGCAGCGGGTTCATGAAGCAGCTCATCGCC
>SXXZ01000304.1 GCA_005789375.1 Verrucomicrobiales bacterium
GAGGCCGACGACGATGAGGCCGACGACGTCCCGGTCGCTCCCTCGGCTGAGCCCAATCGCTTGAACCCTTCTCCGCCGAGGCCTGTCACTAATTGCCAAACACCCTCCGAATCCTGACGCAGCCGTTGACCCACCCTCAGTAAATTCGGGGGACGATTGGATGCTATCAAGGTAATCGATTGAGGCGTGATGGTGCTCAGGGTCTGGCCTGCGATGACCGCGTTGAGCTGGAGAGTTTTGTGAAACTCCGAAGCATTGCCGTCGAAGAAGGCAAAGGTACCTCTGGGGTAGCTAATGATTCCTACCAGTCCAAACTCGGGGGAATCGGCCGCGGCCACCACCTTCGGCTTGGGCGTCGGTCGGGATTCACCCCGGATCCTGGGCTGCCTTTCCGGATCAAAGATATTTCGGTCGGCCACCCGTCGAGCCACTTCCTTGGAATCAATGACCGACGTCGGATGAGTCTCGGCCGCAAAAACCAGTACGGACCCTAGAAGAACCCCGGCCGTCAGGGAGCCGATCCAAATTGAGGAAGGAACCTTCATGGCTTGGACGAGGGATTGAGCACGAGGCCGTTGATTTGGAGGCCGAGAGTCAACTGCCGGCCTGAGGGATCACGGCTCATCAACTGAAGACTATCCACCTTAACGGCCAGAGGACCCTCTTCAAGCCGCTGGAGAAACTGACTCAGACTCGCGAGGGATCCGGAAGTTTCGAGGCGGCACCGCAACATCTGGTAGGCCGCTTCGTCACCCTTCCACTGGGGCATTCGATCCACGATCTGGGCCCCTGAAGCCTTGGCCCATTCGTCGCAGGCCCTAAGCAGACGCTGCTCGGCTTGCGAGGGTTCCTGGGGCAGGGCGTTCGTGCGCAAATGGTTCCATTGATCCCGAAGTCCCGACTCGCGCTGGATTAAAGCCTGTCCCTCGCTCACCTGACGCCGCAGGACCGCGATGCGTGCGGAGCGCTCCGACCAGACTCGACCCATCGGTGTGATGAGCACTAGGTCGGCGATGTAGAGACCCACGGCGGCCAGGGTCACGATCATGAGGAGGCGTTGACGTTGGGTGGGATTCATCGAGCCATACCTCCATTCCACTGGAAGGTGAGGTTGAACTGCATCGGAGAAGCGCCGCGGGATTGGTCGTGGTGAACCTTAGTGACCCCGGGCTGAGAGCTCAGGCGGGCGGTCATCGCCAAAAAGGCCGGACTATCGGTGGCCGTGCCACTGCAGACAACCTCGCCCGATTCTCGAATTTCGATGACCTTGGCCGTCACAGATCCGTTCTCGGGGAAGGCACTGGTCAGGACCTCCAAGACTGCCAAGCCTCGGGCCGACTGAGGCGTCCAGGGTCGGAATTGTCGCAAATCCTGCTGGATACGTTCCAGTTCCCGAACCTTGCCTGAAAGACCCGCCCATCGGGACTCCAAGAGCGAGAGCTGAATTTGCTGAATCAGGAAAAAAAGGCCGACCAGAGTTCCCACGCCGCCGGCGACAGTCCAGATCGTACGTCGCTGGCCTTGGGCATGACGGGCCAAAAATTGTTGGAGCACCGAAGGCTTCGGGGGCAGAAACTCTAGGGTCGCAGGCCGCGAGGCCAGCACTCGGGCTGCGACCACTGCTGAAATCGGGAGCTCGTGGGTCGAGGCCAACCCCCGCACTTGAGTGGGCTCAGGGCGGATGCGGAAACCGGCAACCGCCAATCGAGCAGACAGCTCAGTGGCCAGCGTTTGGGCCATGTCTTGAGGACCGAAAATACGGACATCTCGGATGGAGCCATTCCAAGGGTCTGGGAGCTGCCCCAAGGTGATCCGAATCTCCCGCGCTACGCTGTCGGCGTGCAACACCGACTGGCCAGACGCGTCTTCGGTAACGCCCTCGAAGGACCGCAAGGCGACGAGACCGCCTCCAGCGCTCAATTGGAGCGTCACTGGCCCGGGTCCGGAGCCGAGGTGCAACGCCAGCACCCCCTCCGAGGCTGGGTCTTCGGGAGGCTCCAGCTCGCACAGGGCCACAGAGACACTCACCAACTTGAGCCGCGCACCACGGGTCCACCGTTCCAGAGAGGCCAAACGAGACTGCGTCAGTGCGGCCAGGGTGACCCATTGGTTACTCTCACCACGGACACACCGCGAGTGGGCCACCTGAAGGGTCGAAGTATCGCCGTGAAAACCCTTCTCAGCCTCCAGTTGCAACAGGCTCAGGGCATCGGCATCGGCCATCACCGGGATCTCTGTCTGGGTGACCAGCAGGCTAGAAACCGACAGAGCCACCGCACAGGTGCGTTCCCGAATGCCGGCCTGATCCAGTTGAGCCCGGAGCTCCTTGCCGACCGTTTCTGGATCACCGGAATCAATGTCCAGAGACAGTTCGGCCTGAAATCCGAGCATCTTCTCAAGCCCGCTCTGGGTCCGGCGCAAGAGGCTGCCCTCGATGCGACGGCCCTCCCACGAAAGCCCCAGTACGGAGGACGGAGCTTTACGCGAACGGGAACCCAGTTTCAGAAAATTCATCATGGGGTGGTCTGGGCCTTCATCTAGCGATCGATTTGCTGGGCGATCTCCTCACGGACACGGTCTCCCAATGCCCAGCCCAATCGGCTGAGATCCTGACGGTAAAGGATCTTCGGGACTCCATCACTGATATCAAAAATGAACTTCACTCGGCGATAACCTCGGCCCAAAGGCCCTACGGCAACCAGGTCGGCTCCATATTGGAAGCTCCGCGTCGTAAGGAGATCGCGGCCAGCCAAAGTGGTTACGGCCGGATGATCACGACCGAGTGCAGTCACCATCCAAGCAATGGAATTCAGGCTCGTCGTATTTTGTTCTCGGTACCGAACGAGCGTGGAGGCGGCGCCCTCTGCGGCTTCTTGAGCCAAACCCGCCCCGACAAAGAGCGCGGTGAGAACGGTGGCGTTGGCCGTGTTCAGGTTCACCCGCCCATAGCTGTAGGCATTGGTGGTGACACAGAGTTCTGGGGCGATGCGTTCGAAGTCATCTTGGCTTAGGCCACTGGTCAGATAAAAACGCAGCAAACTGGGGAAGTTGGGAGCAGCGGCCGCTCCTCCACCCCCGCCTCCTCCCCCGGGGCCCCCTCCCTGAGTGAAGCCCAAGCGGGTCAGGATCTCGCGGCTACGGCCGGTGCCGAAGGACGACTCGAGCAATCCCTGGATTTGGGCCCGGGTGTTGGCGTTGGTTAGGAGAGTTCCATCGGCATGGAAATTGGGCTCTCGACTAAAGACGGTGGTCGTATCCAGCAGGCCTGGAGTCGAAAACAGGGATCCGGTGAGGCTGCGTTCGTCGGGGTCAAGGATTCCATTCTGATTGCGATCGTCCCCAAAGAGGTGATCCAAGGTAATGCCCTGGACCCAACGCAATTCATCGACCGTTTCAAACGGACTTCGCTTGGCTTCATAGCCCAAACTCGAATAACCCAACTCCAAGGTGCCGTTGGTGCTCCTCCAATCCACGATGGCGGCAGCCAACTCGGTGCTCATCCCCGGCAACATCGAGAGGGCATTGGAATTGGCCCGGTTAAGGTTGAGCTTTCCCGCCTCATCCTGAAGGTTGAAAACCAACTGATTGAGCCCGGATTCTGCAGCAGCCGGGTTGCGGCCCAAGATCCAGACCCGGGATTCTCCGATGGGCAATGCTTGGCAAACAAACTGAGAATTAGTGGTCATCATCCCGTTGGTGGCAAACTGAGCCAACGCCCACCCCACATAGCGCGCCGCGCCCTCGATGGCCTGGCCCGCCGCCACGTCGGCCGCTCGGTTGGCCGAAGCCCGCAACTCCAAACCCATGGAGGCTGCGAAGTAGAGAACTAGCGCCGTCAGTCCTGCAGTAATCCACAGCACAACCACCAAAACCGACGCCCGGGATCCGGCGCGAAAATCCTGCGCGGCCCAGGGCCTGCCGATTCTCGCCCGCGTCCTGATTTCCCGGCTGAGGATTGGAGGTACCATGTTCAGCCTCCGACGGTGCTGGTGGAGTTGGTGCGGGTCTGAGCGCTCATGGGCACCAATAATTCGACGAGTCCCGGGTCGGGACCCCAAGAAACTCCACGTTGGAGACGAATGCGGACGGCCACCGGAAGGTTGGTGGTGGTGCCCAAGACATCGGTGGTATCCCACTGCGCAAGCCACTGAGTGCCGTCGAAGGATTCTACATCCAGACGAGCCACATCGCGCAAGAGGAGTTGGTCTTCC
>SXXZ01000305.1 GCA_005789375.1 Verrucomicrobiales bacterium
AGCAGCGGGTGGCCATCGCCCGGGCCATCGCCACAGATCCGACCCTGATCATCGCCGACGAACCCACTGGCAATCTCGACTCCAAATCCGCGTCCGACGTGTTGGGAATCCTCCAGTCATTGGCCCGGGATGCCGGCAAGACCGTGGTCATGGTCACCCACGATCCCAAGGCGGCCAGCTATGGCACCCGAAGCCTTCACCTCGAAAAGGGTGAGTTTGTGGCATGAGTTCGGCCGACTCCCAAGGCACACCGTCCCCGTCGGAGCGCCGGCATCGGGCCTCGGGCATTACCATTCCGGGGTTCGTCCTCAAGAACGCGTTGCGCAACGGGCGTCGGGCGATGCTGACGGTACTCAGCGTGGCCGTCAGTTGTGCGCTGTTGGTAACGCTCCTGACCTTGCAGCGCGAACTCACCGTGCCGCCCGAAAGCGAGGCGGCTTCGTTCCGCATCATCGCGCGCAACAAGGTTTCCTTGGCCCAACCGTTGCCGGCGCGACAGCGCTCCACCATCGAGAAGATCCCGGGCGTGCGTCAGGTGTCGCCGTTCACCTACTTTGGCGGGCTCTTCCGCGACGAGACCACCACGAGTTGGGCGCAGTTCGCGGTCGATCCGGCCCGGTTTCGCGAGCTGATCTTGGAGGGCAAGATCATCGAGGGTTCGTACGACGCCTGGGTTAAAAACCGCAATGGTTGCATGGTGGGAGCTGACACCTTGCGTCGCTACGGACTGAAGGTGGGAGACAAGCTGCGCTTCACCGGCACGTTTTATCCGGTGGATTTGGAGCTGATCATTGAAACGGTCTATGCCGGCACCATCGATGATCGGAACTGCTTCTTCCACCACGCGCTGCTCGATCAGTTGATGGATGACTGGGGCATGGTGGGCACTTGGTACATGATGGCCGATTCCGCCGAATCGGTGGATGGCGTCATCGAACGGGTGAACGCCGCCTTCGAGAACACTTCGGCCGAGGTACGAGCGGAGACCGAGCGCGCCTTCCAGTTGGGGTTCGTGAGCATGTTCGGCAATGTGAAGATGCTCTTCGGCAGCATCAGCGCGGTGGTGGTCTTCACGCTCATCCTCGTGTGCGTGAGCACCATGAGCATGGCCATCCGCGAACGATTCCGCGAACTGGCGGTGCTCAAGGCGCTTGGGTTCCGGCGGCGTGAACTCTTCGCGTTCATCCTCGCCGAGAGCTTTGGACTTTCCATGTTGGGAGCCTTCGTTGGCATCGGTGGCGCGTGGTTGTTCTGGTCCACCATCAATCTCCAGAAGCTCTCGCAAGGGTTCCTGGTCTATTTCGAGGTCACGCCGCGCATCATGGCCACCGGCGGTATCGTGGCGGCTCTCTTGGGGATCGTGGCGGCCATTGGCCCGTCGATCTCGGTGGCCCGAATGAGCGTGGTCTCCGGGCTCAAAACCCTCGACTGAGCCGGACCCGAACCCTTCGCACGCACGCACTCCATGGCTCTCCCGCTCAAATACAACTACCGCAACGTGCTCATCCGCTGGCGGACCACGTTGTTCACGGTGATTGGCGTGGCAGCGGTGGTGTCGGTGGTCATCTTGCTCAAGGCCTTGGCCAAGGGCATCGAATCGAGCAGTGCCCGCACGGGCGAACCGGGCAATATCTTGGTGGTGCGCAAGGGGTCGCAGGCCGAGTCCGGCAGCCTGGTCACTCGGGATCAGTTCCGGACGCTGCAGTTTTTCGAAGAAATCGACCGCAACGCCGCAGGGCAGCCGGTGGTGTCGGCAGAGTTGGTCATGATCATCAACGCGCCGCGTCGAGCGGCTCCGGGATCGGCCAACACGCTCATTCGCGGTGTCACCCCGCGCGGATTGGAACTGCGGCCCAAAGTTACTTTGATCGAAGGGCGCTGGTTTCAACCCGGTCAGCGCGAAGTGACGGTATCGAAGAAGTTGGCGGGTCGCTTTGAAGGCTTCGAGTTGGGCGGGATTATCCGGGCCGGCCCAGACCGCCTCCGCGTGGTGGGCTTGTTCGAAGCCGGCGGCAGTGCCTTCGATTCCGAGGTTTGGATGGATGCCGATGAAGCCCGTTCGATCTTCGACCGTTCCGAGATGTACTCGAGTATTCTGCTGCGTCCGCGGGATGAGGCGGCGATGCGCTCGCTCACCAACCGGATCGCCCAAGACAAGCGGCTGGGCCTGCGCGCCGAGCCGGAGATCGAGTATTATTCCAAGCAGACGGCCACCGCGGTGCCCTTCAATATTTTGGCCGGGCTCTTGGGCACGGCGATGTCGGTGGGCGCGGTCTTTGCGGCCATGAACACCATGTACGCCAACGTCGCCTCGCGGACCCGTGAGATCGGCACGTTGCGGGTGCTGGGCTATTCGCAAACGGCCATCGTGATGTCCTTCCTCATCGAGGGCGTACTGCTCTCGGGGTTGGGCGGTTTGCTGGGCTGTGCGTTTTCCCTGGGCATTTATGCGTATGTGGTGGCTCGGGGTGTGACCTTCGGGACCATGGATTTTCAATCCTTCGCCGAAACGGTGTACCAGTTCCGGGTGACCCCCGACTTGATGCTGTTGGGCCTGGCCTTCTCGCTGGTGATCGGACTCATCGGGAGCTTCCTGCCGGCCTTGCGTGCTTCGCGGTTGCCGGTGATTTCCGCCCTCAAATCCTTATGAAAGACGATCGTCTCGAACGGCTCCGGATCGCCTCCCACCAGAAACGGCGCTCAGGGCTTCCGACCTTGCTCATCATTGGTGGGGTACTGGTGGTCACCGGTGTGATTGCCTGGTGGGCTGTCCCGCGGGCCAGTGACGACGTGCGCGCCGGCATGAAGTC
>SXXZ01000306.1 GCA_005789375.1 Verrucomicrobiales bacterium
AGCCATGAGAAGATGGGCATGTTTTGCCACATCGGAATCCGGTGGTTGCACGTCGGGCAATGGGACGGCGGATGGACGATGCTCTCTTCGCGGGGCATCCGGTGGATAACCACATTGAGGAAACTGCCGGTCATGGCACCGAAGATGCCGATGAAGAGTGTCCAGAAGTGAAAGGGCAACCCCAGCGGACCGTGGTGGCGGTAGAGTTCGTCCTCCCAGTTCATTGTGACTCTCCTGTGCCGTAAACTTCGTGGATCAACGCGGCCCGCATCACCTCGATCGGAGCTGGACGTTGAGTCCAGAGCTCGAAGGCCGCGGCTCCTTGATACAACAACATCCCGAGTCCATTGGCCGTGCGGCAACCTGCGGCCTGAGCAGCCCGAAGCAACGGGGTTTCGGCAGGTCGATAAATCATGTCGTACACGGCATCGGCATGGCTCAACGGATAGGCCTGAATATCCAGAGGCAGCGGGTCTTCTGGCTTCAGGCCCGACGAGGTGGCATTGAGGATGAACTCCACGTCGGAATCGGGCAGACCTGTGCGGACATCGACCGCCGGAAATCGCTCGGCGATCTCGGCGGCCAGCTCGGCCGCCTTCGATTCGGTGCGGTTCTGCAACCACAAGGTCTCCACCCCTTCATCGGCCAACCGAAGGGCCGCCGCCCGACCGGCACCGCCGGCACCGAGCAACAACACGCGGGCCCCGCGGGGTTCCATATGCAGATCTTCGCGGAGGGAGCGGAGGATGGCGTCGGCATCGGTATTGTATCCCCGCAGCCGCACCGGTCCGGGGAACGACCTCTGAAGGCCGATCGGAGTCCAAACGCCTTCCGCATTCTCGGCCTCGAAAACCACGGTGTTCACCGCTCCCCACGCCTCGGCCGAGACATCCAAATCATCCATCATGCCCAAAGCCAGTCGTTTGTGGGGCACCGTGAGATTCACGCCGCAGAAACCCATCACCCGTGCGCCTTCGAGAGCGACGGCCAATTCTTCGGGTGCGACTTCACAGGCGAGGTACCGCCAATCCAAGTCCAGCGCCGCCAGTGCGGCATTGTGCATGGCCGGCGACGCAGAATGGCGGATGGGAGCGCCCCACACCGCGGCCAAGCGCGTGGAGGCCGTGACAGGCTTGGGCACAGACTCGGACATCGTGGCGCTGAGAGTGCCGCCAAGCACCGCTGACGTCCAAGCCTGTTCGAAGACATCGCCGGAACCAGACGGATTCTGATCACCCTTGCCGGGCACACCTGAGCATTCGGTTCCCCTTTGTTGGTTGCAAATCGCCTTGTCGCCGCGGCTCCGCCTGTTGAGATCAGCAGACCATGACCCGATGCCTGCCATTCCTGGCGATTTGGGCCGCATCCGCGGCGCTGGCCTCGGGTGGCATCACGCTGGAGCCCGATGGTTATCATGTTCGGCCCGGCGACCAGATCCAAGCGGCGCTGGATCAGGCCGCGACCAACACGGTTCAGAAAACCGTCTGGGTGCACGCGGGCTTGTACCGGCCAGAATCCAAACGCCAGGCACTCATCGGCTTCAACCGACGGCATGACGGAATCCGACTGGTAGCTCTCGGAGACGTCACGCTCACAGCGGCCAATCCCGCGCTGTCGACCACCCACGAGCCATCGCACCCGGCGGTGGTGAACCACGTGGTCTATTTTGGGGACGGCGTCTCGACCAATACGCTCATCCGGGGATTCCGGCTGACCGGAGCCCATGCATTCCTAACCAAAGAGGGAACACAAGCCTTGGAGCCCAACCGGACCGTGTTGAAGAACCACTTCTTCTACTCCGATGGCGGGGCCGTGAAGGTTTTCGGACGTTCGTCCCCTCGGCTCATCGAGCTCACGATCGACGACAATTTCACCCGCCCGTGCGGCGCGGGCATTTCCGTACAGCAACAGGGATTCCGTGACACCCCAGTGCTCATAGCCAGTTGCCGTTTTCTCAACAACCGGGCCCAAGGCACCGGACCGGCCATCGATCTTCTAGCTGGCAGCTCCGCCAAGATCCTCAACTGCCTCTTCGTCGGAAACATCTCCAACACCGGCGAAGACCTGGTGGCCAAGGCCTCCGGCGAAAAGCCCTTCGCCAACAACGGAGCCATCACCATTTTTTGGGAAAGCCTGGCGCTCATCCAAAACTGCACCTTCACCGGCAACCGCAATGGCGTCGACGACATGGGCGGCGACAGCGTGTACATCGCCAACCTCTTTCACGCCAATCGAGCCGAGGGCGGGCTCGCCGGATTTGCCCGCTACGAACTGGCTATTAATGCCGGAGCCCGCGTGGAGAACTGCGCGATCTTGGGCACGGTGTTCGACGCCAAGAAAGTCATCGATCCCCGCCAGAACCGGCTCGAAGGACCTGAGCCCCGCTTCGACGCCGACTACGTGCCACTGGCCGCCGAGTATTCTGGAATCGGTTATCGGCCCATGACGCAGACGAACTCTCCCAACCCGGCCTCAGTTTCTCAAAGACCACCGGTCACTTCGGCTCCACCAGTTCCAGCGTCCCGTTGAGCGAGATCGGACCCGAGTGAGTCTGCCGTCGCCCCGACGGCCAAACCACCTCGATGCGATCCACGGCTGTCTCCGATCCCAGGCCGAAGTACAGCGGCAAGCTGCTCTGAGCGAGGTATCCCGACTTGCCGTCGTGAAAGCGCGTTTGAACCCGCGAACCGCAATGGACCCGAACGGTCGCGCCGAGTCCGTCGCGATTGGACACCGTTCCCACCAGCCGCACTTGCAGGAATCGCAACGTCGTGTGTGACGAGAGATCGCTGATGAGCACCTGCGGCGCGTCGTTCCACTCATTGGTCACGAGATCGAGGTCCCCGTCGCCGTCCACATCGAGAGCCACCGACGAGCGCGAACTCGCCGTTCCCATCACCTGAACTTTTCCGGTGCGACCCTTCGCCAGCGGATGGCGGCGGTCTTCAGGCAACGCTGTATCGAGCACGAAGGCCTCCCGCAGCATCGGATCACCCCGGCGCGGCTCCGAGCCCAGCACCCACTCCGCATCCACGAAGCGTTTTCCGCCGTCGTTGAGCAGCAGTGAATTAGCCACATAGCGCAGCGGATAGCCCATGCCGGCCGTCACAAACACGTCCTCGTCACCGTCGGCATTGAAGTCGGCCACCGTGACGCCCCAAGGCCAGTAAGTTTCGGTGCCCACCGTCGCAGACACCTCCGCGAACGCGTGACCAGGACCCTGGTTCTGGAAGAACGCATTGCCGAACACACTGTTGGTGGCCCGACGGAACAACTCCGGCTTCCACTCTGCCGCGCACCACGCATCGCTCTTAGACTTGTCGAAAGCCACCGTCAGATTCGTATCGCCCGCATTAATTTGCGCCGTCGTCATGTCGGAGTGCATGTCGGTGATGATCAAATCCATCAGCCCATCGCGGTTGTGGTCGAAG
>SXXZ01000307.1 GCA_005789375.1 Verrucomicrobiales bacterium
ACAGTGTCGAAGGTGTCACCGTGAGGATCACCAATCCGGCAAAAACCGTAGCCGATTGCTTCAAGTTCCGAAACAAGGTGGGCTTGGACATCGCCCTTGAAGCGCTGAGGGACGCGTGGCGCAAGCGCAAGGTTACTATGGTTGAACTAGACCGGTTTGCCGCAACCAACCGTATGACGAACGTGATGCGGCCCTACCTGGAGATGCTGACGTGAAGGAAAAGCCCATCCACAACTTGGCCGCTTCCGTCTACGACCGACTGCTCAAGCGGACCAGATCTGGCGCCGAGGACTTCCAATTCGTGCTCATGCGCTACGGTGCAGAGCGGCTGATGTACCGGCTGAGTGAGTCCCAATACTCCGCCAACTTCGTCCTGAAGGGCGCCATGCTCTTCCTGGTCTGGACCGGTGCACAGTACCGCGCCACGAAGGACCTGGATTTGTTGGCCCTCCAATCCGCATCGGTGGAAAGGTTGAGGGAGGTTTTCCGAGAGTTGTGCCAACTGCCGGTCGCTCCGGATGGACTGGTTTTTGAGGCCGATAACGTGCAGGCCGAGGACATCCGGGAAGACAGCCTTTACCACGGCGTTCGGGTGACCCTGCTCGTCGGGGCCTTTGGGACGGACAACTAGTTCGAGATCCAAGGTCGAGAGGATCCGGTAGATCCGGGACAGGCTGGTGGTCGTGGGGTCCGACTCGATTTGCGAGAGCGCTGCTTGGGACAGGCCGCACTGGGAGCCGACCCCCTTTTGGGTCAGTTGCCGTTCATGACGGTACCCTCGAAGAATCGCCCCCAACTGCTCGGGAGTCCGGGCAACGAAATCAGTCGTATTCGTTAAAGTAGATAAAACTAAGAAATATCGTAAACAAAATAAACTAAAGGTATTCAGTTTAAGGTATTAAAAAACAACCCAGCGCATTGCTGAGGAAAACCGATGCCGGTGGATCCACTCGATGCCCCTCACGTCCCTGGCGTAGACACCGAACGAGGACGGGGCACCGCTACCCGGTTCGGCGGATTTCATGCGTCCCCGTGCTCGTCCCCTCCGCGAATTTAACAATTCTCTGACGAATCGACTGCCGCCAGAAGGCAGAATCGCGCTAGAACTGGTCAAGCCTTTACCCAACCCCGATGTCGAACTGGATGAACTGGAGAGACGGACTGCTGTTTGCGGTCATTGGGAGTATTATCGTTGCCGGGGGGATACTGTGGAGAATCCGCTCACGACGGCGTGCCAAGCCGAGATCCCTGGCCCTGAAGGCGTCCTCGCCGCCACCGTGGACGGCAGTGCTCGTGCTGATGCCTGTCTTGGCACTCGCTCTGGTCGGGTTGGTCTCGGTGATGCGAGACAGGGCGACCGTGGAGGAAGAGGCTCGGAAGGATGCGGCGAGGTGGGCGCGGAATCTCGCAAGTCAGTTGGGGGGCTCGTGGCCTCTTTGGCTGGAAACATTGGAGTCGCAGTTCGGAAAGCTGACGAATGCCGACCGTTATGTATGGGGATCTACCGATCCGATCGAAGTGGGATCTCGCCGATCCCCGAATCGACCGAGTCTTGAAGATCTCCACCTATTGCCTTCCGGGGAACACACCCTTCCTGTGCAGGTACTCGCGACTCCCCGGAGACTCTTGCACCCGCCCGGGTATCCGACCGTTCCCAAGCCACCGTCCTGGGTCTCGAAACTTTCACCCCGGGTCCAGGCAGCGTTGGAGCGACTGCAAGATCTGCAGCCGTTGTCGATGCAGGAGGTGGAGACCGAATTGCGTACAGTTATGGGCGGATCCAGAGATCTTTCGGTGGGGCATTGGGCGCGGTTCCTGGCGCTCCGGCGGGCTCCTCAAGGCGACCTGAACGTTCCGTCCCAGCTTTTGGGGTTGGGGTTGAGCGCCCTGAGCAATCGGGTCGAATCGGTCACCGGGCTGCCATTGGGTGCCTTGAGTCTTGAGGAATATGAGCGACGGACCGGTGTCAGCGCCTTCGGAGACCTCGAATTCGAACTGCTCCGCGGATTGACGCTGGTACAACCGAGCCTGATGACCCAGGGCCTGCTGGAGATGGCTTACATGATGACCGAGGGCCTGTCCTCGACGACGCCTTCGGATCTCGACTTGGAGCGGCGGGGCGACATGGAATCGACTTGGAGGCGGGATGAACTGTCCCGCGAACTCTTTCGATCCTGGAACACCAGCTATGACGATTCCGGTGAGACCCTGCGGAAGGGTTGGATGGACTGTGGAACGGTTTCCTGGTGGGGATTCAAAGAAGAAAACGAAGCCGACGGACAATTTCAGGTGACCTTCTATTCGGCCGACGCGCTGGGCTGGGTCGCAGGCATGGCGCTGAAGGGGCATGCTTGGGAGTGGGATTCGAGGGGTCACCCGAGGCAGCTCCTCCCCGTCGGTTGGTCTTATTCCGTGGAATTGGAAGGTCGCTCTTTGACCCTTCCGGTGCTTCCGGAGTCCTCGAAGTTTCCGGTGCTTGCCTCCGAGGCGGGCACTTTCAGCGATCTCCCGGAGTCGGAGGGCCCCAAGTTCGTGGTGCGGATCCATCTTCAGGATCCCGAGATCGTCTTCGCCGCGCAGCGGCGGCGGCAGTGGTTTTTCGGCGGGCTCATTCTGGCCGCGGCGGCGGTGGCGGGCCTGGCAGCCTGGCAAATGCAGCGCTCCATCCATCGCCAACAGGCGCTCAACGAGGAGCAGTCGAACTTCATCGCCAGCGTCTCGCACGAACTACGCATACCCCTGGCGACCCTGCGGCTCCTGGCTGAAGGCCTGGCTTCCGGTCGGGTCGCTGAGCCCAACCAGCGCCGCCAGTACGCGGGACTGCTGCTTCAAGAGACCCGCCGCCTCGGTCGGTTGGTGGAGAACGTGCTCGATTTCGGGCGCATCGAGCAGGGCCGCAAGGAATACCAGTTCGAGCCCACCGACCTCGTCCGGCTCGTGTCGGCCACGGTCCGAGCCTTCGAGCCGCTCGCCGCCGAACGCAAGGTTCGCATCGCGTGGACGGAGCCGGTTGATTCACAGTTCGCCGGCAGATCAGAGGCCGTGGTCGAGTTGCTCGCCGACGGGGTCGCACTGCAACAAGCCCTCTCCAACTTGCTCGACAACGCGTTGAAGCATGCGCCCGAGGGCAGTGAGGTGACGGTCGTAGTCGAAGCGGTGGGCACAGCGTCCGGCGATCTTGCATCGGTCTCCACCCGGCTGCCATCGGTGGTGCGGATCTCGGTGCGCGACACTGGTCCGGGGATTCCGCCCGAGGACCGTCAGCGAATCTTCGAGCGCTTTGTCCGGCGTGGCTCGGAACTGCGGCGCGAGACGCAGGGCGTGGGCCTGGGCCTAGCCATCGTGCGGCATATCGTCAGCGCCCACCGGGGCCGGGTCTGGGTCGACGACACGCCGGGCCCGGGGGCTTGCTTCGTGATCGAATTGCCCAGCGGCGAGTTTTCCGGCGGACAATCGATCCCAGCAGACGCTTCGCCGTCCCCAAGGCCGATCCATGCCTCGGACATTGCGTCCGAATTGAACCCAGGAACGGATCCCGCGCCGCTCCCGATTTCGGCCCCGAAAGCCGAGCCTCAGAATCCCGATCCCATCGCCTGAGGGCTTGAGGGTTAGAGAACTTGAACTGGAACCCGCACCGACGATGTCCCGCATCTTGATCATCGAAGACGAGCCCGCCATGCGCACGGTGCTGACCGACTTGCTCGTGTCGGAAGGTCACCGGGTGATCACTGCCTCGCAGGGAGCTGAAGGCCTCGACCGGGCCCTGGCCGAGCAACCCGACTTGATCTTGCTCGACGTCATGATGCCCCGCCTCGACGGGTTCGCCCTCGCGCACGAGTTGCGGCGTCTGGGGCGTGCCGTGCCCATCTTGATGCTGACAGCCAAGGGCCGCGTGGAAGACCGGGTTCGGGGCCTGGACTCCGGGGCGGATGACTACCTAGTCAAACCTTTCAGCGGCGACGAATTGCTGGCCCGGGCGCGGGCGCTTCTGCGGCGGTTCAACCGCGGCGCGGCGGCTCCCACGCGGTTGCGCTTGGGCGAGGTGGAGGTGGACTTCGCCCGATTGGAGGCCCGTCGTGGCGGTCGAACGCTGCACCTCACTGCCAAGGAATTTGGCCTCCTGCGCCTGTTGGCTGAGACCCCCGGCGAGCCGGTGTCGCGCGAGCGGTGCCTGGACGTGGTCTGGGGTGTCGGGGCCTTCCCCACGACCCGGACGGTGGACACCCATATTGCCAGCCTGCGGGCCAAACTTGAGCCCGGATCGGCCGCAGGCGGGGCCGCGAGATTTTTCAAGACCGTTCATGGGGTCGGGTACCGTCTGGACCTCGGGCCGGACTCGGCGACAAATCCAGAATCCGGGTCTGTTTCGGTGCCGGGGCCCGGATCGGATCCCGAGCTGGAGGTGGCACCCCGCCGACCCAAAGCGGCTCCGATCTCCCGAGTCGATGCGGCTTCGCGGCCCGGAAAGGGAAGGAAGCCGTGACTCGCCTGTGTAATCCCCAACCTGGCCCGAGGGCCCGAGCCGCTCGGGTTTGCTTCGCTCCGATTTTTCCGTTCCCTGACACTTCCACCGCCCGCCGCGGGCATCCTGACTCCATGAATTCATTGCGTATCCTCGTGCTGCTGTCGGTCTTCTTGGGCTTGCTGCTGACGCTCCGGGCCGCGGATCCATTGTCGGAGGCCTTCCAGCGAGGCCTGCTCGCCGAAGAGACCCGCGCCGACTTCCAGGCCGCCAGCGCAGCCTACAGCGAAGTAATCCGATTGGCCGACGCGCAGAGCGACCTCATCGCCACGGCCCTGTTCCGCCTCAGCGAAACCCAACGCCGCCTGAGCCGCACCAATGACGCCATCGCCGGCTACTGCCGCCTCATCCGCGAATTCAGCACCCAGACCAACCTCGTCATCCTCGCCACCGAACGCCTGCGAACCTTGGGTGGCGCGGAGCCCCCGCAGAAGTCCCGGGATCCCAGCTCAAGTCTGGCGGCTCCCCTGAAGGCCGACGAGGGAGCCTCGGATCCGGAGTCGCGGGAGTTGGAGCGATTGCGGCG
>SXXZ01000308.1 GCA_005789375.1 Verrucomicrobiales bacterium
ATCGTGTTTCCCCGGCGGAAGCATCACCGGTGCACCCAAGATCCGGGCTATGGAAATTATCGATGCACTGGAACCCGTGGCCCGAGGTCCCTACACCGGTTGTCTCGGATATCTCGGATTCAATCGAGAAAGCCAACTGAGTATCACCATTCGCTCGGCTATCACTCTCAATGACCGAGCCTGGTTCCATGTAGGGGCGGGCATCGTGGCTGACTCGGTGCCTGAAGCCGAATACGACGAGACCCTAGCCAAGGCGAGCGGACTCCTGCGAGCGCTGCAAGGGGCCTCCGTGGCGGTTCCCGAAGTCCCCTCGAGCAGGAGGCAATCGTGAGTGATCTGGTCTGGATGGACGGCCAGGTCTTGCCGGCGGCAGAGGCCATGGTCTCGGTCTCAGACCGTTCCTTTCTTTACGGAGATGGTCTCTTCGAAAGCATTCCTTGGAATTCTGGTCGCCTGTTTCGCTGGCGCGAACATTGGGATCGCCTCACCAGCGGCGCCCACTTTCTCGGAATCCGAATCGCTTGGGACGAAGCCCAGATTCGGGCCGGCATCCGGGCTATCACAGCGTTGCTGGAGACTCCGCAAGCCACCGTGCGCCTGCACCTCAGTCGAGGAGTGGGCCCTCGAGGGTATTCCCCGCGCGGAGCCGATGCTCCACGGCTGATTCTAACAGTCCACCCGGCCCCAGCGATGCCACCGGGCGGATGGCCACCAATTACCCTCAAAACCTGCCGTACCTTCGCAGTGGCCACTGGCGACCCTTTGGCGACCTACAAATCGGCCAATAAACTTCTGAATGTGCTCGCCCGGGCCGAGGCCGAAGCTCAGGGCTTTGACGACGCCCTTTTGGTGAACACCGACGGTATGGTCACCGAAAGCTCCAGCGGGAATGTCTTTTGGTGGGAAGAGGGCTCGCTTCATACGCCCCCGCTGACAGCGGGTGTCCTGCCCGGAGTGACCCGCGGCGCAGTCCTCGATTCAGCCTGTGAACTGGGCTGGACAGTCACCGAGACCGCGGCCCTTCCCTCGCGCCTGGGCACCGCCCAAGGCATCTTCCTGACCTTCAGCACACGCGGGCTCATCCCGGTGCGGGCGCTGGACTCCCAGAACGTCCTAACCGAAGCCCGACAGTTACGCCTGCAGGAGGCATTTCAGCGATGCTGTGAGCGGGAGTGGGAGCCGGTCTGAGTCCGTTTTCAGAGGGGTCTGAAAACGGGGCGAGGCCGATCTCGATCAACGACTCGAGGGTTCTCGGAAATTTACTTACCCGGTTGGCTGGGCGGGATCGGAGCGGGCGGAGCGTCGGCCAACTTCTTGGAAATCGAGGCCGAAGACTCGACCTTGAGGGACGCCGCCCAGGCTTCGCGCGCGAGATCCCAACGGCCGGAGGCTGCTGCCGCATCGCCTAAATGGTCCAACACCGTGGCGTCGGGCTCAGTCAATCGCTGGCGAGCCTGGGTTAACCACTCGAGCGCCTCAGTAAAGCGCCCGAGCCTGAAGAGCACCCAGCCCATGCTGTCCATGTAGGCCGGATTCTCGGGCTCGGCCTGGAGAGCTTGCTCGATCATCGCCCGCGCACGCTGCAAGTTCTTGCCCTTCTCAGCCCACAGGTAGCCCAGATGATTCAGGGCCTCGTCAAAGTCAGGCTTCAGCTCGAGGGATTTTTCGAGGTATTCGATGCTCTTGGCCTCATCTCCTTTTCGTTCCAGCAACGCCCCCACCTGAAAGTAGAAACGATGATCGGTCAGCGGTGGTTGGTTGGTGGCTCCCAGCTTTTCAGCCGTTGAATAGGCCTCCAGCGCTTGATCGAACCGCTTGAGCTGCGAGCGGGCCACCCCGGAGAGGTACTCCAAGCGGAAGGAGGGCGGGACCTCTTTTCGGGCCCGGTCGAGGACGGCCACCGCATCCTCGGGACGCTGCAAACTCAACAAGGCCACAGCCAAATCTGTCTGCGCCGGTTCCAAGGCAGGATTGAGGAGGACGGCCCGCTCGAAATGATTGCGAGCCCGCTCAAACTCCTTCTCCTGAAGAGCCACAACCCCCAGAAAATAGTAGGTCACGGGATTGGCCGGATCGATTTTGCGCAGGGCCTCCAATTGGCGACTGGCTTCCGGAATTCGCCCGGAGCGCAGGTAGAGTTCGGCCAAACGCGAAAGGGCTGCGGGATTGCGGGGTGCCCGTTCTTGGAGTTCACGGAGCACCGCCTCGGATTGCTCGGCTTGACCCAACTGCACATAGCGGTCGGCCAGACGCAGCGAAATGCTAGGATCCTCGGGCTTCAACGCACGAACTTGGGCGAGGACTTCGAGAGCGGCCGCCTGGGTCTGAGATTTTAACCGAGCATCCGCCGCGCCGATGACCCGATAGAGATCAACAATCTCCAAGAGCGGCCCCGGTTCCGCGGCAAAACTGTTTCGAGCCCGAGCTAATAAGGGCAACGCCTCCGAAGTCCGGCGGTCTTCGGCCAAGATGCGAACCACGGCCTGATAAACCGCCACAATCACCGGGGGATGCTCGGCTGCCCTCAGATAGGCTTTCAGCGCATCAGCGGGGCGACCGGCTTGCGTCAGGGCCACGCCATGGAGGGCATGGAGTTCTCCTGGGGTGTCCGAACGGGCCGAGACCCGATCGAGCAATTTCAGCGCACGATCCATCTTCCCCTGCTGCAAAAGTCGGCGAGCGACATCAGCCACCACTTCATGGTTGGAGAGATCGTTTTCGGTGACCCGCTCGAAGTAGCGCAGGAGCCCCTCCGAATCCCCATTCATGCCGCGGACTAGACCCGCTGCGAATGCCGCATGAGCCTCCGCGCGTCGCTC
>SXXZ01000309.1 GCA_005789375.1 Verrucomicrobiales bacterium
GCGTCCACCGGCATGCGGATCACATCGCGCAGCTTGCCATTGACCTGCACGGGCAACTCCATGTCGGTCTCGACCAGAAGAGCCGGATCGAAGGCAGGCCACGGTGCATAGGTGAGCGACGGCACCGCAAGACCCTGATGCTGGTACAACCGCTGCCAGAGTTCTTCAGCCAAGTGTGGAGAAAACGGTGCCAGCAATTGGAGGAAGGATCGGAGGACCACCGACGGGCGGTTTTCCCAAGTCATGGCTCCGTTGATAAACACCATCATGGCCGAGATGGCCGTATTGAACTGCAGGTGCTCCAGATCGTGGGTCACTTTACGAATGCACTCGTGCAGCAGCTTGAGCTGGGCCGGGGTCGGGGCCTCATCGCAGATCCGCGGCGAAAGGCGGATCAAGTCGAGGAGCCGGGCCGATTCGTCCGAAGAAGCGTTGCCTCCGGCGACGACCGTGGAGGCTTGCTCGTAATCCGTCTCAGCCTTCTCGTCGACGAACAGACGCCAGACACGGCCTAGGAACCGGTACACGCCTTCCACTCCCTGAGTGTTCCAAGGTTTGGTGTCCTGCAGTGGTCCCATGAACATTTCATACAGACGGAACGCATCGGCCCCATACTCCACCAGCACGTCGTCCGGGTTCACCACGTTGCCGCGCGATTTGGACATCTTTTGCCCATCCTCGCCCAAGATCAGCCCTTGGTTCACCAGCTTGAAGAAGGGCTCGGCGGTTGAGACCTGCCCCAGATCGAACAAAACCTTGTGCCAGAACCGGGCATACAACAGATGCAGAACGGCGTGTTCAGTGCCGCCGACGTAGAGATCCACGCCCGGGGTTTTACCCCCGGACTTCATCCAGTAAGTCTCGACCTCCGGGCTGACGAAGCCCTGTTTATTTTTCGTGTCGAGATAGCGCAGGTAATACCAGCAGGAACCTGCCCACTGCGGCATGGTGTTGGTCTCGCGGGTGGATCCGTCGGGCAAGTGCAACCAGTCGTGGGCGCGGGCCAGCGGTGGTTGGCCATCGGTCGTGGGCTTGTAGTCTTCGAGGGTCGGCGGCAGTAGCGGCAGAGCGGTCTCGGGCAACGCCTCGTGGTACCGATTGCCCTCAGCGTCTGTGCGCCAAAGGATCGGAAAGGGTTCTCCCCAGTAGCGCTGGCGGCTGAAGAGCCAGTCCCGCAGCTTGAAGTTGACCGTCTTCTGACCCAGCCCCTTGAATTCTAGCCACGCGGTAATTTTCTGCTTGGCCTCCGCAGTGGGCAGTCCGTCGAGCGAGAGCTCTGCACTGCTCGAATTCACGGCCGTTCCCTCGTCGCAAAAGCCCTGCCACTCGGTCTTGGCATCGGGCGGCTGCACCACCTGCACCACCGGCAGCCCGAACTTTTGGGCGAACTCGAAATCCCGCTCATCGTGGGCGGGCACGGCCATAATGGCTCCGGTGCCGTAGCTCGCGAGGACATAGTCGGCGATCCAAATGGGAATATTTCCCCCGGTCACCGGGTTGATGGCAAAGGAGCCGGTCCAGACGCCGGTTTTGTCTTTGGCGAGTTCGGTGCGCTCGAGGTCGGACTTCGTGGTGGCGAATTGCTGGTACTGCGTCACCGCCGCTGTCTGCGCCGGCGTGGTGAGGCCCGCGACGAGTCGGTGCTCCGGCGACAACACCATATAAGTCGCCCCGAATAGAGTATCGGGCCGCGTGGTGAACACCCGGATCTTCTCCGGTTGGCCGTCCACCTGGAAATCGACCTCAGCGCCCTCGCTGCGGCCAATCCAGTTACGCTGCATCTCTTTAAGCGAGTCGGACCACTCGATCGTGTTCAGGTCGGCCAGGAGCTTCTCGGCATAGGCGGTGATGCGCAGCATCCACTGGCGCATGGGTTTGCGGACGACCGGAAACCCGCCGACCTCGCTCTTGCCGTCGATCACCTCTTCGTTGGCCAGCACCGTTCCCAGCTCGGGGCACCAATTGACCGGCGCCTCGCAAACATAGGCCAAGCGCTTGGAGTCGCGATGGGCTCGCTTTTGCGCCTCGGTCTGGCAGTCGGCCGGGTAGCTGAGCGACTCGATGGGCTCGGCCTTGTTTGTGGCCGGATTGAACCACGAATTGTAGATCTTCAGGAAGATCCACTGCGTCCACCGGAAGTATTCTGGATCGGTGGTAGCCAACTCGCGCGACCAATCGTAGCTGAAGCCCAGCGATTGGATTTGGCGCGTGAAGTTGGCGATGTTGGTCTCGGTGGTGATCCGCGGGTGCTGCCCGGTTTTCACCGCGTACTGCTCGGCCGGAAGACCAAACGAATCCCACCCCATCGGATGCAGCACGTTAAAGCCCTGGGCCCTGCGATAGCGTGCCAGGATATCTGTCGCCGTGTAGCCCTCGGGATGCCCGACATGCAAACCTGCCCCGGAAGGGTAGGGGAACATGTCGAGAATGTAGAATTTCGGCGGCAAATCGGAAGTCGCCGCCGCCCGGCCCGCCAGATCATGGCGCAGCCCGAAGGGATGGGACTCCGGAATGTGGTCTCCCGGGTTCCACGCCCGGAAGGTTTGTTCTGCCGCCCAGTGCCGCTGCCACCGGGGTTCAATCAGATGGAACGGGTATTGCCGCCTCGACATATTTGACCCCCAGCATGGCGAGACCACGCCCCCCGAAGCAATCCGGGAGTCCTCCATCCCTTCCCCCAAATCGCC
>SXXZ01000310.1 GCA_005789375.1 Verrucomicrobiales bacterium
TCGGACCCCTTGGGTTTCTCCAGGAATCGGAACCCCTCTCAGGTACTTGATACCCAACCACAGCATCAGAATGAAGCTGACCAATTCCATGGTGGCCCGAAAGAGCCGGGAGCCGAAGAGGGCGTCGAATCCTGCGAAAGCCGCAGCACAATAGACGGCCTCCATCACCACAGCACCCATCCCCACGAACAACGCCCAGCGGAAACCACGATGCCCTCCCTCCGCGAGGATCGTGGCATTGACGGGGCCACCCGGAACGCTCGCCAAGAAACCAGAGATTCCACCCAAAAGGGCAGCCGACACCATAGGCCAGGGATCACTCATGCGTTGCGATTGAGGCCTGAGGCATCAGACAGCCGAGGAGTGATCGTCGTCATCGTCCTCGTCATCGACCTCGATCTCTCGCTGCAACCGGCGCGAGATGAACGGTCGGATGAATCCATAGAGCAGATAGGCGATGCAAATGAGCGGCGAGACGATCGGCAAGAGTTTCTGCCACAACAGGAAGAACAGAGCCGTAACCAAAACAATCAAGATGGTCTTCACAAACGGCTTCTGGGTGCGCCAATTGAGTTTTTTGAAGGTGGGATACTTGACCTCGCTCACCATCATCACCGAAAGGAAGACGAGGATCACCGGCAGCCCATACCGCCAATAACCCACCCGGAAGTTCTTCTCGTCCCACCAGATCAAGAACAGCGTCAGAGAGGCCACCATTCCGGCTGCCATCGGTATGGGAAATCCCATGAAATGACTACCACCACCCGATCCAGACATGGCCGCCAGACAATTGAAGCGCGCCAACCGGAATGCGCCGCAAATCACAAACAACGCGGCGATGAACCAACCGATCTCCTTGTGATTGATAAACACATCCGCGAGCACCACGCGATGCACTAGAAAGGCCGGAGCGACCCCAAAGCTCACAATGTCGGCCAACGAATCGAACTCACGACCGAAGGGGCTTTCAAAGCCTCCCATCCGCGCCACACGGCCGTCCAAGAGGTCGAGGATACAGGCCACCAAGATGTACAGGAGCGCCATCTTCACCTCGTGGTAGCCGGTGGCTCCGGTAAGATCGGCTTCAACGATCTTTGTCAGCGCCAAGAATCCACAAAAGAGGTTGCCCGCCGTAAAGAGGTTGGGCAGTAGGTAGATCTTGAGCTTCTGAGAGTCGTCGTCTGGGGGGCCTTGAGATGGAAGGGCGGAGCTCATGGCGAATCAGCCTTCCAAGCGGGCCACCACGGTTTCCCCGCCTACGACCCGATCACCCAGAGCCACGGCCACCTTGGCCTGAAGCGGAAGGTAGATGTCTACCCGGGATCCGAACTGGATGAGGCTAACCCGCTCCCCCTTGGCCACAACGTCTCCCTCCTGAACCCACGGGATGATGCGCCGCGCGATGAGACCGGTGATCAGCTTTATGGCCACTGGTCCGCACGCCGGTTCCGACGTCTGGAATCCGATGAGAACATTTTCATTCAAGGCAGCCGACTCCAGCTTCATGGCATTCAAGAACTGCCCCGGAGTGTGGCAAACGCGAATCACGGTTCCTGCCACCGGTGCCTGTTGCACATGCACATTGAAGACCGACAAAAAGATGGAGATCCGACGGCACCGGCCTCCCAGAATTGACAGTTCCTCGGTCTCATCGATGACATCCACTGTTCCATGGCCCGGTGCCACGATGAGGCCATTACCCACAGGAACTTGTGCGTCAGGATCGCGAAAGAAATATCCGGCAAAGAGGGCGAAGCCGATCAACAATCCCGTCAGGGTGATGACCCCGGCCATCAAGATTCCGGGAATGAGGAAGCGACTAACCATGATCAGCAGCAGGCCAAGGACCCAATAGATCCCCAGCGCCCGCAGCATCATCCGATGAAAGGCGGCCTTAGCCTTCCCTTTGTGTTTCACGGCAATGAGCCTAGAGGCAGGTCCAGGTGGAGGGAAGCATCCAGATGCCTCGGAGTGACCGATGAAAAGGCAGCGTGAAGAGAACCCTCTGCGACTCAGCGATGCCCTATTGAGTTCAAACCCGCTCTGGCGTTGTCACCGTTCTCGCGTTTGGCCAGTGCGCCCGCTCCTATTTTTCAGACGCTGAGAAAAGTCCTACGGAGGACAGACATCGGTTTCCTAATGCCCCCGCAAGGTCTCCGTGATTAGCATCGGCTGCTTCGATGCAGACTGCCGCAATTCTACCGACCCACACGCCAGTGCTGTTCAATCAGGCGGTTCTGGAGACCGCCAAGCTTCTGCGCTCAGGCGGTGTCGCCGCAGTCCCCAGTGAAACGGTCTACGGCTTGGCCGCCAACGCCTTCTCACCCGAGGCCGTTCGCGGAATCTATCGGGCCAAGGGCAGGCCATCGACCAATCCATTGATTGTGCACGTGGCCACTGCAGCCATGGCACGAGCGTGCGCCTCGGATTGGCCAAAACTGGCGGAATTATTGGCCCGACATTTTTGGCCAGGTCCTCTCACCTTAGTGGTGCCAAGATCCTCGATGGTCCCGGACATCGTTGCGGCGGGGGGGCTAACCGTAGGCCTGCGATGGCCCTCGCACGCTTTCTTACAATCCTTGATCCGGGAATGCGGATTTCCACTGGCTGCACCCAGCGCTAATCCCTCGGACCAACTCTCCCCGACGACGGCCGAACATGTTATGGCCGGTCTTGGCCATCGAATCCCGCTCATCGTTGATGCGGGTCCCTGTGCTGTGGGCATCGAAAGCACCGTGGTAGATGTCACCGGCACGCGACCGCGGATCCTTCGACCCGGCATCATCTCCGCCGATCAAATAGCCCAA
>SXXZ01000311.1 GCA_005789375.1 Verrucomicrobiales bacterium
GATGCCCAGGGCTTCGAGGGCTTCCACCTCACCTAGTGCCCGGGCCGTGCCCAATTCAACCACCGACGCCGTACCCACCCGGGCGAGCACTAAGAGGCCAGCAATCATTGGCACCATCTCCCGCAAGAACACCGTGACAATGAATGTTCCAGTGAAGTTCCCGGCGCCGAATTGCTCCATCAGCGAAACGGTTTGCCCCACAAAAACCACACCTAGAATCACTCCAAGAAAACTAATGATGGGCAGGAGGCGTACTCCGCATCGATGGATTTCGCCCATCACCTGCGGGCGCATCACCTCGGAATTGTCCCGATGACGCCGAGCCGCCGTCGCCAGCGTAATGAGGATAAAGGCACCCAGACGGGTCAGGCTGCGCCACTCCCCAAGCAAGGCACCCAGCCACCTCAACCCTCCATCGGAATCTTCGCCGGCACCGGCGTTTCTGAAAGGGGGTGGGGTCGCCTCCATGTGTGTCGGCGGGATCAGCGGCTGGCCGTCTGCGGTTCGCGCTCAATGGACGGCACCGCCGCTCCGATCAACCGCGACATGCGCTCAAAGGTGACGTCTTCGTCCCCCGGCTCGCTGAGCGAGAAGAAGGAGATGTAGGCCCATCGCGGACTGCGCCCCTTGGAAAGAATGTCCTGGACCATCTGCCATTGGCGAGCTGAGTGACTGGCTGTGCGGATCCCGTCAGCTACAAACCAGAACACATAGACCCCATTGATGGTCACTCGACGGCCGTCATCACGCTCGACCGAACGGGTCATGTCAAAGCGCTGTACCTCAAGGCTTCCGGGAGCCCATCCAGGGACTTCGATGCGTCGGACGGTTTGTGAGAGAATCTGCCAACCAATGCCGGTCATGCAGTACTCGGGCCGATGAATGCTGGTCCGATCGGCACCCATCAGCACCACGCTTGCCGAAATAGAGGGGATGGAGGCACCACCATGATAGGACCGTCGCCCGAAGGTCGTGTCCGGCGGCAAGAAGCTCAGTTCGAGTTCGGGAATGGCCTCCATCTGGGACCGGTAACCCGGCAACGAGGCCGGAAGGGACACCGAATTGGAGGTAGCCAAACCACCCGACTCGCTCAGCAATGGAAGACCCACGATCCGCACTCCGGGTTCACCCATGCGCACACGTTCTTTGAGCCATCGCAGGGAACCGGCGGCCGCAACCATGAGGGTTAGGGCCGTAATCGTAATAGCAGCAATGCGCGGGTTCATGGCTGGGCGGTGCCGGAGTGGGTGCCTTCAGCGGAGACTAGGGTGGCTGAACTGGAGGTCGGTTCAGGTTCGCGCAGCCATCGGGCCACCAAGAACACACAACTCAATGCGATGAGGAAGGTCGCAAAACCGAACTTAGTCTCAACGGCCTCACCCGCGGCTTGCCCTGCGGCCTCGGCCACGGCGAACACCACAATCAGTCGGATGACATTGGCCAACACCGCAAAACCGGGGCTGAGCAGGATGAGAAAAATTCGACGCCAGGCGGACCGGAAATTCAGGAAGGCGAAGGTGACGGTTAAAAGCAGCACCACCGTGGCGCTGCGGATGCCGCTGCAGGCCGGGGCGACATCGAAGCGGAAGCCCTGCACAGTGGCCGAGGCCTTCTGTAAGACAATGGTTCCCGCCCGCTCCAGCTTCATGTTCAGGATCCATTCGCAGAACGTGGTCGAAAGGACGGTGCTTAGGAGCCGCAATCCGTGGGTGAGTGTGTCGAGAAAAACGGAGATCGGTACGCAGAAGAAGAACAGCAAATAGGGAAAGGCAAAGGCACGCATCCACGCCCGACCCCAGTACATTCCCATGATTCCGAAGAGGCCCACGAGGAAACCCACTACCCCGAGGCGCGTTTGCTGGACCACATAGCCCGAAAGATGCAACAGCAGTCCAATGGGAACTAGCGCCAGCGCCGGAGCCCAAGGTTTTTTGGGAATGGCGGTCAATTCGGTCCGCCGCATCACGACAATGGCTCCCACCAACCAGGGGATCATCAGGCCCAATTCATCATCGCGACCCTGCTTAGCACCGCCCTCATAAACCGCCTGCAGCCAACCGAACATCGATTCGGTCTGGATGTAGCCCAGGGTAGAGTTGCCCAAGAAGTGGAAGAGCGCGAACCACGCCGCAACGACCATCCCAAAGGCTGCCTTGTGAGGCAGGCTGTCCCACAGCGATCGCAATTCTTGAAGCATCGACGGTTGCAAGTGGGGTAAAAGTGACCCGTCCCGACACCCCTACGCAAGGGCAACGTCCATCCATCACAGTGACAAATTCACTCCGTATTGATCCTAAGCAGAACCCACAAGAGCCCGATTTTTGAGGTGGAATCGATCCATGGGGGTTTCAAAATTTTTAGTGATTAATGAACCAACCACTTCGGTTTTCCGGCTTCAAAGGTCAGCGTCACCTTCAAATGCACCACTAGGCGTGAATCTCCTCTGGACCACAATGCATAGGCTGTTCAGAAACCCAGGATGGGTTGTGTAGATAGTTTCTCTGAAAGCCGCGGCAAGTCTTTCAGGACTGGCTCGCCAGCGAGGCCAGCCAGTCTTGGGCGGCCGATCGAATGGATTCCCCGGTGCGGACCCGGGGCACCACAAACTTGGGGGTAAACCAGGGGAAGGCCCCAACCAAGTCGTGGGTCACCAAAATCTGACCGTCACAATCTGCTCCACTGCCAATGCCTATGGTGAGCATCCGAGAGCAAACGCTGCGGATTTCGGCGGCCACCGGCGGGGTCACCAACTCCAAGACACAGGCAAAGGCGCCGGCTTCTTCCAAGGCAAGGGCGTCTTCCAAAAGGCGCTGACGGCCCGCCTCATCGCGGCCTTTGATGCGGTACTTACCGCCCTCTTCCACCACATGCTGGGGCAGCATGCCGAGGTGACCCATGAAGGGAATCCCCTCGGCCAAGATCGCTTGAACTTGCGGCAAGATTTCCTGCCCTCCCTCGGCCTTCACATATTCAGCACCCGCCTCAACCAAGCGGCGGGCATTGAAGACCGCCTGGGCAGGCGTCTCATAGGCTTTGTACGGTAGATCGGCTCCTACCAACGCCCGGCCTCGGGCGCGGGCCACCGCTCGAAGGTGATGGACGATGTCCTCCATGGTCACCGAAGTAGTGTCCGAATGGCCCAGCACCACCATGCCCAGAGAATCCCCCACCAGCAGCACCGGCACACCCGCTTCATCGAGCAATCGAGCCCCGGGATAATCATAGGCCGTCAACGCACCGAATGGGCGGCAACCCTTCCATCCACGCAGCGTCTCAACGGTGATCTTCATGGCATCCACAAGGGGGAGTGTCGGCGCGGATGCGGGCTCGGCAAGGTGGAAGCGC
>SXXZ01000312.1 GCA_005789375.1 Verrucomicrobiales bacterium
GCCACCAGAGGAACGTGGCAACCGACCTGACGGAGTTCTTGGACGATGTTTTCGAGGTTGGCAGCGTCCTTCACGGTCGGAGCCGTGATTCGAACGATCTGGCACCCCACGGCCACGAGTTCCAAGGTCTGCCGCACGCATTCGGCGGTGTCCATGGTATCGCAAGTCAGCATCGACTGCTTGACTACAGGGTGACCGCCCCCAAGCACTACGCCGCCGCAGGCGGGGTCGCCCACAGTAACGTCGCGGGCGGGTCTGCGGCTATAACTCCAGGGAGAAGGGCAATACTTCATGAATCGCTGAGAGGGAATAAACGGGATCGCGGCCGGCGGAGTCAACGCTTCGGAGGTTCTGTGTGCGGACACCTATGGGGCCTGTGTCGGCTGCGAGGGGGTTTCGATGACGGTTTCTTGGCGGAACATTGCCTTGAACAGCGGGCCTCGTTTCACCACATCAAAGAAGGAAACATAGGCCATGAAGCTGAGCAGGATCACCGCGAAGGCCGACGTCGCAATCTCTTGGAAGCGCGGAGCGACGCGGCGGCGGGTGATAATTTCATAGAGGGCTAGGGTGATGTGCCCGCCATCCAATACCGGAATCGGCAGCAAATTGATGATGGCCAAGTTGACATTCAGCATCACAAGAAAGCTGAGGGCCAGGCGGATGTCGGCGTTCACATCGGCGGCGAGTTTGCCGAAAATCCCCACCGGTCCACTCATGTCTTTGGCGCTCACGCCCGTTTCCTTGGAGTGCGCCAAGGCACCGACCAATTCTCCCATCTGGACCAACACCCCAGAAACCTGCTCCCAAGGGGTTGGACCGGGTCGTTGCAATTGGTAGGTCAGTACGCGGCTCGGGGAGATCGTCACACCGATGCGGGCTACCCCGCTGGTGGGGTCCACCCGAGGGGTCACGGTGAAGGTCATGCGCTGGTTCGCGCGTTGTACCTCGACCTGAGCCGGTTTGCTTGTTTGGGCCCGTATGAGATCCACCAATTGGGATTGTCCAACCACAGGAACCCCGCCGAATGAGACGAACTGGTCATTCACGGCCAGACCCGCCTCTTGGGCGGCACCGCTCGGAGCCAGATCCATGATCACCGGATGATCTTTGGGGTCTAGGTTGAGCAACTTGAGCCCAAAGGTGGGGTTGACGACGGCCGTCAGCACATAATTGGAGACTGAATCTCCCCGAGCGATTTCCACCGGGATGGTCTGGGACCGGGCCAGCACCGTGAAGCGTTGGACGTCCTGCCAGCGACTGACGATTTTACCGTCGACCCGGAGGACTCGATCTCCCTCCCGGATGCCCAACCGTGCCTCTGCAGAATCAGGCTCGACGTAGCCGATGATCGGCGGGTTGACCGGGACAGGCAGGCCAACGAGCCAGATCACGCTGGCGATGGCCAAGGCAAAGAAAATGTTCATGGCCGGTCCGGCGAGGGCGACCCAAATCCTCGAGACGGGCGAGGCCGGGGGCACCGCAGGATCTGCTGCTCCTTCGATGGTCTCGGAAGTCAGCATCTGAGGCAGCTTCACGAAGCCACCAGCGGGAATCCAACGCACGGCCCATTCGACCCCTTGCCGGTCTACCCACCCGAACACCTTGGGTCCGAAACCGATGGAAAACCCGAGCACCACCATGCGGCGCAAACGGGCCATCCAAAAATGCCCATATTCATGGACGAACACGGAGGCGCCGAAGAATACAATCACCGCGAGCACCACGTAGGCTTTGTGAAACAAATCTCCGATCATGAACGTACCTTACCGTAGATAATGGATTTCGAGTGAGCAATCGCCACTCTCGAAAAAAGCGCAGCATCCATTCTGACGCCCTTCCCTCGATGCGATTTTTGGTAAAGGTAGTTTGACGTAGACCCCTTCCTCGGCGAGAGATTTGGATTGAAGGCGTCAACAGAAACTCGATTTCATCCGCTCTAGGAACTTAACCAGAGGCTCTGAGGGATCACTTGGAAGTTTGAATGTTTGGATTCGGGCCCTTCCCGCTGGTTGTTGGTTTAAATTATGTTTCTGCTCGCCCTGAAAATGCTGCTCGGTGACCGCGCCAAGTATTGGATGCTGGTCGGAGGATTGGCGTTTTCATCCCTGCTGATGACCCAGCAGTACTCTGTTTTTCAGGGATTGATGTCTTGGACGACGAGCCACATGCGCAACATGCGGGCTTCGATCTGGGTCGTCGAATCTCGCGTCGAGCAGGTGAATGAATCCAAGGCCATGCGGGATACCGACTTGAATCGGGTTCGCTCGGTCGAAGGGGTCGATTTTGCAGTACCGCTGTTTCAGGGAGTCCTCAAGGCCCGGACTGCCGATGGTTCCGACAAAATGATTCAGATGATCGGACTGCACTCCGGAACCCTCTACGGGCGCCCCCCTCGCATGATCGAGGGCGATATTGCCCAATTGCGTCTGCCCAACAGCGTCGTCATCGACACGCTGGCGATGGAGAGCACGCGTCTCGGATCGGGGATGGGCAGGCCGTTGAAGGTAGGTGACGTGTTTGAGATCAACGACCGGGAGGCCAGGGTCGTCGGCATCTGCCAAACGGAACGACACTTCTTCGGGTACCCGTATGTTTTCTCCAGTTACGATCAAGCCCTCCAGTATTCACCGCGTCAGCGAAAGATGCTTTCGATGATCTTGGCAGAGCCAAAACCCGGGTTCGACACGGCGGAGGTCGCTCAGCGAATCAAGAGCGAGACCGGTCTTCGTGCCTTCACCATTCCACAATTCGAGGCTTCTACGATTCAATGGGTCTGGAACAACACGGGCATCCCTATCTCCTTTTTGACCACCATTGTTTTGGGCTTCGTGGTGGGTGTGGCTGTCTGTGGCCAGACGTTCTATTCCTTTGTTCTGGAGAACCTGCGAAACCTCGGTGCCCTCAAGGCCATGGGGGCTAGTAACGGCCTTTTGGCCGGAATGCTTCTGTTTCAGTCCATGATTGTAGGCCTGATTGGATTCGGCATGGGCATCGGACTGACGGCGCTCTTTGGCTTAACGATCGCTAAAAGCGGACAGCCGCCGTTCAAGTTGGACGCGTCATTCGTGTTCCAGTCGATGGCTGCTGTTCTTGTCATTTGTGCGCTCGCGGCTTTGTTCGGCATCCGGCGCGTGGCCAAGTTGGAGCCGGCGATCGTGTTCCGTGGTTGACCTTCGCTCATGACCACTCCGCTTCGCTCTGTGAACCCAGCCTTACCGACCGCCGCCCCGGTCGTCTTCAAACCGTCGGGCAGTTTGGCCGTCGGCGCCCGAGGCATCGTCAAGGTGTTTGGTGTGGGAGATGCCCGCACTCAGGCCTTGAAGGGGGCTGATTTTGAGGCGAGCGAAGGGGAGTTGCACCTCATTGTCGGTCCTTCCGGCTGTGGTAAGACCACTCTTTTGA
Organism: Verrucomicrobiales bacterium; assembly: GCA_005789375.1. Next base: position 3,406 of record SXXZ01000312.1, read on the forward strand.
GCGTGTTGGCTGGAACGCTGTCGAGCGATCAGGGTGAGGTGAATCTCTTTGGCACGCGCCTGACCGGCCTGTCGGCCTCGGAGGTCACCCGGTTTCGATGCCGGAACATTGGGTTCATCTTTCAGCAGTTCAACCTGATCCCAACCTTGTCCTTGGTTGAGAACGTGAGCGTTCCATTGCTGCTCAATAGGACCGGTCGCCGCGAGGCCGAGGCCAAGGCCGCGGAGAGGTTGCGGCAGGTGGGGTTAGCAGGGCGGGAGCGCCAGTTGCCGACCCAGCTTTCGGGTGGGCAACAACAGCGGGTGGCCATAGCTCGAGCCCTCGTCCATGAACCTCGATTGGTGATTTGCGACGAACCCACCAGTGCGCTGGACTCGGTGACAGGACACCAGATTATGGAACTTCTTAGCACTGCGGCGAAGGCTCCGGGACGCTGTGTTTTGATTGTCACGCATGATCCTCGAATCTACGGCTATGCCGATCGCATTAGTGTGATGGAGGACGGCCGAGTCACCCACGTCCACGCCGGGGCATCACTTACCTCCTTCATCCATTCGGAAAACCGTTCTTAATTGCTCATGATCCTCTTGAAACGTCTCTCATTCTGGCTGGCGCTCTTGGGCGTGGGTCTCATGGTTTTTCTCCTCCGGGGGCAGAACGTCAAGGTTGCCAATCCGGGGCCGGTTTCCGAGCCGCCCCGCTCCCCTTATTTGCGCACGGTGGCATCGACCGGTTTGATCGAAGCCTCGCGTGAGAACGTGAAGATAGCCGCGCCCCGTGAGGCGTTGGTGGCGAGGGTCTTTGTGAAGGTAGGCGATTCGGTCAAAGAGGGAGCGCCACTCTTCCAGTTGGACGAGCGCGAGGTTCGGGCCCGTGTTCGGGTGCTGGAGGCGCAGGCGCGTTCGCTCCGCTCTCAGATTGCCGTCGAAGAGGCTCAGGTTGCTGATTTGGCCGATCAGTTGAAGCGGTTCGCCCAGTTGGGGCGAGATCAAGTGGCGACTGAGGATGAGGTCAAGCGGCGTGAGTTTTCCCTGGGCACGGCTCGGGCCAGAACTGAGTCCGCGCGCGCTGTGGCTGCCGCATCTGAGGAGGCAGTGCGTCAGGCCAACACCGATCTAGAGATTCTCACCGTCCGCGCACCCCGGGATGGTCGTTTGCTTCAGGTGAATTTGCGCGAGGGGGAATTTGCCTCCGTGAAATCCCCCTCCGAACCGTTGATGCTCCTGGGCGATGTGGACTCCTATCAGGTCAGGGCCGAGGTCGATGAGCAGGATTCCGTGCTCATCCGAGCCGACTATCCGGCTGTCGCTTCATTGAAGGGGCATTCGGAGATGAAGACACCGTTGAAGTTCGTTCGTATCGAACCCTATGTTGTGCCCAAGCGCAGTCTGACCGGTGACAGTCTCGAGCGTGTGGATACCCGAGTGTTGCAAATCGTCTATGCCTTCGATCGCCCGGCCTTTCCGGTCTACGTGGGTCAGCAGGTCGATGTGTTCATTCAACGTCCCCAGACTGCGGCTCAGTCCACTCCTTGAGTTTTCATGAGATCCCTTGTCCTCGTTTCGCTGTTGTTGGCCCTCGGGCTTCCGATCACAGCCGCCGTCACCAATGCGGTGCCTTTGCCGTCTGGGCCGCTGACCCTCGATCAAGCTCTTGAGTTCGCACTGGCGCATAACGTGACGTTACGGAAGGGCAGGCAGGATTTGGAGGAGGCCCAGGGCCTTGCCATCCAGCAACGCGCGGCCCGGTTACCCCGTCTGGCCACCACGGGTGCGTACCAGCAATTGGATGAGGGGCGGATCGAGCGTGTTCAGTTCTCTGCAGCCCAGCCGGCGACCCCCTTCCTTAATAACCAGAGCTGGAACGCGAATCTGGTGGTAACGCAGCCCATTTATGCGGGCGGCAAATATAATTCGATGGCTCGTTCCTCGCGGTTGACCCGGGAAGCGGCGCTGGCCTCCTACCAGGCGCTGGTGGCCAACACCCTTCTCGAGGTGCGGACCGCCTACAGCGATGTGCTCTTGGCGGTGGAGCAAATCGTCGTTCAAGAAGCTTCGAAAAAATTGCTCGAGCGGGAATTGGAGACAGCGCGCCGGAGCCTCGAGGCCGGGACCGTTCCGAAGTTCAATGTGCTGCGGGCCGAGGTTGAACTGGCCAATGCACTTCCGCCGCTCATTCGGGCCCGCAATCAGGAACGGATTTTCCGCAATACGCTCGCTCTCCTGCTGGGCTGCGACATCCCTGCCGAGTCTGGGGTAGACATTCCGCTGCGGACCGCTGACAGCCTTAAGGCCGAGCCCTTCGATGTTTCGGTGGGAGCTGCCCTCAATGCTGCCTGGGTTCGCCGGCCCGAGATTAAAGTGGCTCAAAGTGCCTCCCAATTGCGTCACGAAGAAGTTCTCCAGACCCGCGCCGACTTGCTTCCCTCGGTCTCGGGTACTGCGGGCTACGGGGTACAGAACCGCAACTTCGTCCGGGACATCGACCGGACACTAGACGGTTGGACCGTGGGCGTGCAGGCCAATTGGATGCTCTTCGACTTTGGTCAAACTCAAGCCAAGGTCAACATGGCCAGAGCTCGCGAAGAACGGGCTCGGTTGGAAGTTGAGGATGTGCGTCGGCGCATCGAACTCGAGGTTCGCACGGCATTTTCACTGTTCACGGAATCCAAAGAGGTGCTGGTGTCCCAGACCCGGGTTATTGAGCAGGCCGAGGAGGCGGTGCGATTGGTGACGGCTCGGGCCGACGCGGGAAGCAGCACACAGTTGGAGGTGTTGTCGGCACAGACGGCACTCAAGCTGTCTCGCACTCAGTACAGCCAAGCGCTGCGCGACTACACCGTCGCCCGAGCAAAGTTGGAGCGGGCCATGGGCGAGGGTGTGCGCCTAGTGATCGAAACGGGCAGTCGTTAGACTTTTTGTAGCGGGCCAGTCCCGTGCATCACGAGGAGTCGCTGTCAGCTCCCTAAGGAGCTTCCCGGGGTTCGTTACCGTCCAGCCCAGGATTCGAGCAGCGCACCGAGCCCCCGATCGGAAGTGCGTGGGCTGACCAGTGCGAGCGAAAGGTGGGAAGGCTTTAGGAAATCTCGGGCCACTCGACGGATGTCGGCCGGTTGGACGGCCGCGATCCGAGCTCGGGTCTCCTCGGGCGGAACGACCCTTCCGAATCCCAGTACCTGTTCGCCGAGCCACATCATCATTTGCTCGGACCCTTCGAGTGATAGGTCTGCTTGGCCC
>SXXZ01000313.1 GCA_005789375.1 Verrucomicrobiales bacterium
CAACCACACCGGCATCGCCTTCACCAGCGGCAATCACACCTCCGATTACGTGCCCGTGCTGGCCATGGGACCGGGATCCGACCGGATCGAGGGATTCCTCCAAAACACCGAACTCTTCGGCCACTACCTCGACTTCGCCGGGCTCTCCTTCCGCACTATCCAAGAACCCCTAGTGGCCGGTGCCTGCCAGGCCGCACAAACTGAGAACACCTCCGAGTATTTGCACACGGCTTAGTGAACGGTATGGAGCGGGGCAGATCCGAGGTGCGACTCCGAGAAGCCCGCGCGTTTCGAGCTAGATCTGGTAAACACCCCTCACAAATCGATCCACCAAATGTGGGACATCCGGAGGAGAATTTGCAGCACGGCCAAAGCCATTGACCATCTCCCCTGCGAAGAAGAGTTCGAGGTGGCCAGAAACTCCTGCCACGTTGAGGTGTCTGGCGCGGTCTCTGGCGCGGGGATCGGCGGCATTCGGTCGCCGTAATAATCCGGCTTCGCGGGATCGGTCTTGAGCAGCAGTTCTTCGTAATCACTCAGACCGTCTTCGTCGGCATCGTAAGTGTTTACCGTCAGGCTCACTTCATCGCTCCAAGCAGACCCGTAGGAATTGCTGACACGCACGCGATACCCACCATGAGCAAACAGACGCACATGTCGCAGAACCAGGCGTTCACTGGTCTCTTGGGGTAAATTCTTTCCGTTGAACTGCCACTGGTACCGCAACACGCCCGAGCCCTTGCTAGCCACCTGAAACACCACCTCAGATTCTCCTTCAGCCACCTCGATCGGAGCGGGCTGCAGTACAATGCTGGGGGGAGTCAACGGGTAGACCGTGAGGAGGGCTGGCTCGCTGAAAATAGCTCCCTGAGCATTTTGTACGGAGACTCGATAGTGCCCCCCATCGAGGGACGGCGGTACATTGCTCAAGGTCAACTCCGGGAGCGTTGCTCCCGGCAGGGTCAACCCATCGCACTGCCACTGAAAGGTGGTTGGCAGGCCTACTTGCGCTACCACTCGGAACGTCACGTCACGCCCCTTCTCCACGGATTGAGCCTGAGGCTGAACGATGAGCACCGGAATCTTCTCAATGCCCGAAGTGTCCTGGGCGTAGAGATTTATGACCTCTTCCTGTGGCAGCGCCCGATCGAACAGTCGCAAAGTGTCGATCTCCCCCTGCAATCGCCCATTAACCGTGCCCGAAATACCTCCCAAGGTCAGAGGTGTCCTTAGTTGCAGTGGATTCACGCGAATTGGAGCAACCACCACCGCTCGCCCATCCACCCAAAGTTGAACCACCATCCTCTTCTCATTGGTTTGTGTGGAGCGACTAAACACTACCACCACATGACGCCAGTCATTGGGGCTTTCGGGGAACTCGAAACCTTGTTCATCCCCCATGCCACCCGAGACCATCAGCCGTTTCCCATCCGTGCGAATGGAGAAACTCGACTGTTCCGGGACAGACTCCCGGGCACAGCCCAGCAAATATCCTTGGATCGGGCAGCGCATCCACAAGGACACCGTCGTGCCGCGATACCCATTGGGACCAAATCCCGCGAGCGACGGAATGGTGATACTGACATTGCTGCCGCCCAGACTCAGGACCTGACTGGGAGCGATCTTACGCGTGGATAAAAACCGCAGAGCACCCCCGACCGGATCACTCACCGCATGACGCTGAAATCCGCTGACATCCTGCAAATCCCCATCGAAAGGATAATACGCCACCAGACCGAGAGGTGGAACCGAGGCGGTCGGAGCACCCCATCCTCGGTAGGCGATAAAAAGGCCCAAGAAGATCAGAAACCACAGTCGAAGAGCCCGATGAATCAGAACCTTCGCAGCAGAAGGTTGGGTTCTCCAAAACCGGGGGAAAACGCAACCAGGATGGCTAATAACATTGGGCATCACCACAAACCGGATTCCGTAGGGGACCTGGTAAGAAAGCGCAACACTCCAGATTCTCAATCACTCAACAGGATCGCCCGCACACCACGGCCACTCTTCAACCACCGAACTCATCAGAGTCCGACACTCCGAGCGTCTCACGATCACTTGCGAAAATGGCGCTCTGCAAATCCTAGGAACTGCCGCCAATCGTAGAGTTCTACCGAGTGACCACCGAGTCGATTGTGGTAAGCAATGTCCCCTTCGGTCAGAGCAGTACCAACAGCAGGCGGCGTCGGAGAGTCCAACCCCTTCTTGCCGAGCAATCGGTACACCTCAGAGGCATGATGAGCTGAAAGGTATTCCCCCACGGGATCCGCCCAGAGGTCCTCCACCCCACTGGCGACATACAAGGGCCGCGGTGCGATGCACGCCAATAGCTCGTGTTGATCGACGGGCAAGTCGTCCTCATTGCGCGCAAACCGGGCCGCATTCCGGCACAACCAATACGGGAAGCGTGTGACCATTTTCTCCATGTTCTCGCCGAAATTGCGTTTCCACAGAGCGGCCCCGCCACAACCGGATTGAGCCGAGATCACGAGCGCAAACCGGGTGTCTTGGGCCGCGGTCCAAAGAGCGGTCTTGCCCATCTTGGAATGCCCCATGATGGCCACCCGCCGGGTGTCGACGTCGGAATCGGTCTCAAGATAATCCATCGCCCGGGATCCACCCCAAGCCACGGCCGAAATCACCCCCCATTCGTAGGACTTAGGGAAACTCTGGTGCTCGCGATAAAACAGCGGGTGGATTCCCTTAAGAAATTCCACCTCGTTGTGACGCGTCAGGTCTGATTGGGGCACGACCACAAAACCAAATCCCCGTTGCAGCAGTTCTCCAATGGGCACTCCGTTGCGCAAGTAGCCGGGTCGATCGGGATGCGAATCATGACCGTCGTCCCGAGTGCCGGAAAAGCTGTGGAGCATGAACACGGGAGCCGGCTTACCGCTGCCATTGGGTGTGATGACGAGGATCCGCAAATCCACCTCTCCCTTTGCATTATGGAAACGAAGCCGGATATCTTTTCGGGTGGCTTTGCCGCCCATGAATTGCCGGTCGACCTTGAGAATTTCAGTCTGAACCTGAACTGGCACTTCCGGTTTCGGCACGACGCCATAAATCAGATTCCCGAAGAGCGCGATGAGTTGAGGACGTCGAACCTGAAACCACTCCTGCGCCGTGGTGATCGGTCGACCCTCGGCCGAAACGAGCACCGGCGGCAACTGGTAGGGTGGCACCTTGGACTCATCGCGAATGACATCCAAATCACTGTTCTTGGGTTCCTCGGCCTGAAGAACCATCAGGCTGACAACCAGCGCCCCCAACCAACCCCAGCCACTCGATTTTCGCGGTTTCATTGAATCTAAAACCCTCCCTGAAAGTTCTTCACCTGTCCCGTCCAATCCCGACAGGCCGCATACATCCCTCACCCGTGCCCCAACGGGGCACCGCATCCCCTCGACATCCCAGCGCCCCGACGGGGCACCCCGAAAGCTGAAGGAACGCCGCATAGCGCGTCGGCCGACCGGCGATCCTGGGGTATGCAGCGTTCCTTCAGAACGCCAGAATGTCTAAATCGTTGATCCCAGGGTTTTACCCTGGGCTGGTATGCCGTACCCCGTTGGGGTACCCCGAAAGCTGAAGGAACGCCGCATAGCGCGTCGGCCGGCCGGCGATCCTGGGGTATGCAGCGTTCCGAATTTTAATCGTCGCTGCACACAAACCTTTCAACCCCACCCGTGCCCCCCGCAATTACCGCCCCGATTCCGACCAATCCCACGACTCTTCAACGGCAATTATTCTTCTCTGGGGGAAATAATCGTCGCTGTACACACGGCACAACCTCTTGAGCCCCCGGGTAAATCCCCGTGCCCCAACGGGGCACCGCATACCAGCCCAGGGTGAAACCCTGGGACTCGGCATTTAAAATCGGCCGCGTTCTGAAGGAACGCCGCATAGCGTCTTCATCCCAGTACCCCAACCGTGCCCTCGCCGTTACCGCCCCGATTCAGACCAATCCCATAGCACCACATCCCAAGTCAGGCCTTCGTATTCAATGGCGTGGATGACCTCAAAACCCACCTTCTGGTGCGCCTTGAGCGAGCGGCTGTTCGCCCGGGCGATGTCGGTGACGCCGCACGAATAGTGCTCCTCCAACGACACACGAAAAGAGGCATACAACCGGTTCACCAACCCCTGCCCGCGGTAGTCCTTGTCCACACACAATTGCCCCACCACCACGTAATCTGTTCCGGCCAGCAGCGATCCTCGATAGGAGATCCGGTCGATTTCATCGAACAAGTCCGAGATAAACGGCAGCCCCGCCCGAACCTCCTGGGTGACCACCAGCGCGTAACCCACCACCCGACCGTCGTCCACGGCGATTACCGAGGGTCGCTGTTCCTGCATTTGCCGGAGGTAGTCCAAATCGTATTCGGCGATCAAGAACCCCTGCTCTTCGGCTTCAGACTCGCTCAGACACCGCTTCAAGTTGCGCCGTTGCAACGCGAGGATGCCCTCCAACTCCGACGCCTCTTGAGCGAGCTTGATACTGACCATGGTTCGAATCCGTATTGAGGCGG
>SXXZ01000314.1 GCA_005789375.1 Verrucomicrobiales bacterium
ACGTCCGCGGGTTCGTGGTAGTCGGGGATCGCGTAGTCGGCACCGGCCTCGGCAAGGCGCAGGAGTTTGGATTCATCCCAACGGCCCGAGTGCCAGTGTTCTTCGTCTGCGGCCACCGCGATGGCCCGACCTCCGATCGCCTTGGTTTCGGAAATTTCCACCGCGCCATCCCCGAAGGAGATCAGCGAACGGAGCGGATCTAAGCCATGGGCTTCGACAATGCTTCGGAGGGCATGCCGCTTGTGGAAGGAGGTGTCGGTCAGGCCGGTGGGTCCGTGGATGCGTTGATCGAAAAAGTCGCGGACTCCCAGGCAATCCACCTCGGCAGACACGGCCGGCCGTGGCGTTCCGCTGACAATATGCAGCGTGGCACCGGCCTGACGGAAGTGCTCCAGGAAGGCGCGCGCGCCGCGCACCATGTAATGGTCGGCCGTGTGGGTTCCATCACGAATCGAATCCATGCGCTGGCGGATTAATAGACCGAGCCGTTCCTGAAAATCCTCCTGATAACGCTCGGGATTCCACGGGGTGCCGCCACGTTCGGTGACCAAGGCCCCGAGGCGTTCCATCTGATGGATGCTGGGTCGGCCATTGAGCGCCCAAATTTCCTGGTGAGCGATGGTCGAACGGCTGTCCACCGATTCGTCCGGGGCAGGGGGCAGGTGCTCCATCCATTGCCGCAGCATTACTTCACCCCAACCGGCGCGAATGAACGACAGGGTTCCGTCCCAGTCGAAGACAATATGCAGGGAGTTCATGCTAGAGGGTTACAGGCAACCCGGTGCGGATCGATTCGGCTTCGGCCTCGCAGACGACGACGGCGGCTGCACCGTCGTCGGCGGTGACCACCGTCGGTGCCTTGCCAGCGCGGATGGAGTCCACGAAGTGTTGGATTTGACCTGCGTATCCGTTGGGTCCGTCGAGTTTCAAGGTCTCCGCGGGCTGGCCTTCCACAAAGCGGCGGAGGGCCTCGGTGCCACGAGACGAGTCGTAGTCGAGGGTAGCTCGTTCGAGCACCACGGTGTAGGCCATGCAAAACCCGAAACCCGGGGTCATGGCCCAACTGCCCTCGGCGCTCACCACCGCACCGCTGGCGGTGTCATACTGGGAGACGACATGGTCGATGCCGCCGCTGACCTTGGTGTGGCCTCGCGAAAAGACTCTGGACGGGTGCCCGAAGCAGTGCCGGATGAAGTCCACGTCGTGGATATGCAAGTCGAGCAAGGCCCCGCCGGAGTCGGCCGCATTCAAGAAGTGCCCGTGTCCCCAGCCCGGTGCCTGGGCCACCCGGCGGAACCGGGCGCTCAGCACTCGGCCATGCTGCCCGCCCAAGATGGCGTCATGGGCCGCCTGCCATTCTGGCCAGAAGCGTAGGCACATCGCCGGCATGAGGAAGACCCCGCGGGTCGCCGCTTCGCGGGCCGCGTCGGCCAAACGCCGGCCTTCCTCGGCCGTGCGGGTCATGGGCTTTTCTACCAGCACGTGCTTGCCGGCCTTCAGCGCGGCGATAGCCAGTTCAATATGGGTCTTGGTCGGCGTGGTGATGTCCACGATGTGAATGGCCGGGTCTGCCAGGAATTCGGAGACATCCTGGTAGGCGCGCACCTGTGTCATGTCCAACCGTACCCCGTTGGGGTCGCCCACGTTGCCGCCGACCCGGGTGAGGTCGCCATCCAGGTTGCGTCCGCTGGGGTTGCAAATGGCACCCACCGAGGTACCGGGCACATGGGCCAGCGCCTGAATGTGGGTCGCGGCCATGAATCCCAGCCCCAGGAATCCGAATTGCAGTGTCATTGGCTCTAGGCAATCACGGGCCGCAGTCGAAGACAATCGGGGAGGGAACTCGGTATGAACCTCTTTTCCTGCGCAGTTTGCGCTTCCGGTCCGACGCCGGGCAGGGTGCAATGACCTCAATCCCCGGGATGAGCATCGTCAATACCATGTTGGGTGTCGTCGGCGCGGCGCTGGCGGTGGTGGGCCTTTGGGCAGCCGCCCCGGAGCCGGCGGCAAAACCGTCTGTCGATCCGGCGTCGCACTGGGCGTTCCAGCCAGTACGCAATCCAGCGCCCCCCTCGGTCGCGGATGTGGCGTGGTGCCGATCCCCACTGGACCGATTCATCTTGGCCGGACTTGAGCGTCAGGGCCGCAAACCCGCGCCGGAGGCCGACCGCCGAACGTGGCTTCGTCGAGTGACCTTGGATCTCACGGGGCTGGCTCCGGTTCAGGAGGAGATTGAAGCCTTTGAGCGGGATTCTTCACCCAATGCCGTCGAAGCGGTGATTGATCGACTCCTCGCCTCGCCCCGTTACGGGGAGCGTTGGGGCCGGCATTGGCTGGATGTCGTCCGGTATGCCGACACCGCGGGCGAGACTGCCGACTATCCGGTGCCGGTGGCCTGGCGCTATCGGAACTACGTCATCGATGCCTTCAATGCCGACAAACCCTACTTCGAGTTTGTTGCGGAGCAGATCGCCGGGGACTTGTTGGCCCGGCAAGGTCCCCGTGAACGGTATGCCGAACGCGTGGCGGCCACCGGATTCCTGGCCATTTCTCGGCGGTTCGGCTTTGACTCGGAAAATTACCACCACCTGACTCTCCAAGACACCATCGACACGATGGGTCAGACCTTTCTGGGTCTGACGCTGGGTTGTGCCCGATGCCACAACCACAAGTTCGATCCGGTGCCGTTGACGGATTATTATGCGTTGTACGGGGTGTTTGAGAGTACGCGCTTTGCTTTCCCAGGGTCGGAACAGAAGCAGCGTTCGCGGGCGATGGTACCGCTGATCCCGCCTGAGGAGTCCTTGCCGCGTTGGCAAGACTACGAAAACCGGGTGGCTTCTCTCACACGAACGGTCCAGCGAGCGGGGTTGCCGGTGCCCTCGGCGTTGCTCCGATCAATCGACGACCTGGATGGCGATTTTGAACTGCAAGCTCCGGCATCGGGCGGCAGCAAGGGAGTGCTCGTGCCGCCTTGGGTGTATGACGGTCCCATTGCTGTCACCACCGAGGCACAAAGCCCCTTCAAACACCGTTACCCGGGCGGCCGCGTCGGGGCGTCCATTCCTGCGGGGGCCCAGCCGTGGCACCTGGGCCAAGCCTTGCACCGGTTAGGGCGATCGGTGCGCGAAGCCCACCGCCTCTCGATCAATCTCGATTTGAAAACCGTGCCCGATCCGATGGTGGGCTCGGGTTCACACCGCTTCTGGGTGGGACATGACGGCGGCAAACCTGCTCTGGAAGTACTCATCTCCGCTCAGAGCCTGTCCCTTCGCACCGATTCAGAGATTCAGGTCCCTCTGGGACCGCTCACCCCAGGTTCGTGGGTAAATTTGCAAATCGACCTCGATAAGAAGGCCCGCACCGTCTCAGTTCGCCTGGGGACGCCGGGATCCATTCGGTCGGTCGGTCCGCAACGGTTGTCCCGCGACTGGGATGGCGTCATCGACTTCATGGGTCTGGATTCCGGGGCCTCCGAAGCGGGCGTTGTGACAGGAGCGGCCGCCGCCGCTGCGCGTCCTGGGCTCTATTTGGACAACCTGGCGATCCAGCCTGAGCGGTTTGCCCCGGTGTCCACCGAGGTGGCTTCGGCGCCCCAAGCGTCGCCGCTAGAACAGTCACTGTTAGAACGCGATGCGCTGGAGCGGGAGTTGGCCTCGTTGCGCGGCATTGATGGTGGATTCGAAGGACAGAAGGCTGGATCCCCACCCGCCAAACCGTGGCGTCCCGGGCCCAATAGCCGCGTCCGGATCCGAACCGAGTCCCAGAGTCCCGTTGCTGGGTTGCTGCCTCGGGGAGGCCTAGGCATTCACATGCCGGGAGGTCCGGCCTACGACGGCTTTGGTCAGAGCCTTTCCCCGGCCTGGAAACGCGAGCAAACGTCGCGACTCCACGCCGCGTTCGATTTCCGGTGTGGCGAGGTTCCGGCCGGTGGCGGCGGAGAACCTGAGGGCACCTGGCGATTCTACCTCGGTCACGGCGCGGGCACCTCGGCGGCGGTGGAGCTCTTCTGGTCCGGCTCGGAACTCTTTCGTATCGATGGAGACCGTAAGGAACTGGTCGCACCGCTGCGTCGCGGCCAATGGTATCAGGTGGGATTGGTCCTCGATTTGAAGGGCCGCCGCTACGAGGCGACATTGCGAGGGAACGCTGCCGGGGAAGCCAGCGCCCCGGTGGTCTTTTCGGGCGCGCTTTACTCGGGTTGGGATGGCGCGATTGATGATGTCTTTATCGACAGTTATGGGCATCGACCCGGTCCGAAGCCGGCGCTGGATGCTGATAATTTTGCCGTTCAAGAAGCCCCGCTATTGACCGGTGCTACGGCGGTGACGGTCGCCGAAAATTCAGGAGCCATCGAACGCCGTGGCCAGCGACTGGCCGAGATCGAGGCCCGTTTAAAAACCCTTCAGGCAGGAGCCGAGGCAGCGGCCCGTGAATTAGAAACGCTCTTGGTGGAAGGTCCTTTTCCGTTGGCCTATGGCGTGTCCGAAGGCACTCCTCGGGATGCCGTGGTTCAGGTGCGGGGCGAACCCGACCAACCTGGCCAGCGTGTGCGGCGGGGCGCCCTGTCAGCACTGGGCTTGAAAACTATGGCCCCGGCTGTGGCCACGAGCGGACGACTCGAACTGGCTCATTGGTTGACCGACCCGGCCAATCCGCTTCCGGCGCGAGTGATGGTTAATCGGATTTGGCAGCAGCACATGGGTCGAGGCCTGGTGACCTCGGCCAACGATTTCGGCCTCCGGGGACAGGCTCCAAGCCATCCGGAGTTGTTGGATTATTTGGCCTCGGAATTCCGTCGTTCGGGCGGGTCGATCAAGGCCTTGCATCGGCTCATCTTGGCGAGTGCTGTGTATCGGCAGCGCAGTGAATCGGAGCCGTTACTGGCCGAAAGTTCTCCGGTGCGCTCCGTGGCCGATGCCTCGTCCTGCCCGGTGGACGATCCTGCTTCGGCCGGTGCACCCGCTGGGGTTCGCGGCGGTTCCGCTGGAGGGGACTCCGGGGACGGGTTTTCGCCATTCCCCCGCCGCCGCCTGGGTGCCGAAGAAACCCGGGACGCCATTCTAGAAGCCTGTGGTGATTTGGATTTGTCGGTCGGAGAGGGCCATCCGTTTCCGTCGCCCACCCGTTGGGGGTATACCCAGCACGGCCCGTACGCGGCCTCGTACGATCACCACCGCCGCAGCGTTTACCTCATGACGCAGCGCATCCAACGGCATCCGTTTTTGGCGCTCTTTGACGGGGCCGATC
>SXXZ01000315.1 GCA_005789375.1 Verrucomicrobiales bacterium
TCATCGCCATTTGCAATGTCCCACGCCTGTCGATGGATGAAGTGCGACAAGCCATCAAGGCCAAGGGTTTGACCAACTTGTGTGTCCCGCGGGAAATCCGGTTCGTGGACGAGATCCCCAAGCTGGGTACCGGCAAGATCAACCATCGGGCGCTCATCGAAGTCGTCCGCTCCCCGGCAATCGGTTGACCAATATCCATGCCTAGAGCCATCTCAACGCCTCAACCCGGCGATCCGCGTACCGAGGCCGTCGTCCTCTTGCACGGCTGGTACTCTTCTCCGATTCCAATGAAACGGCTGGAATGGGCCCTACGACGGGAAGGTTACCGGGTCTTCAATCCCTCTTACCGATCCATTCGGGTGCCGCTCGCAACCTTGGCTTCGGAGTACTTACCAGACTATTTGCAGCGCACTATTCCGGACGACCTCCAACGGATTCATTTCGTCACCCACTCCATGGGCGGGCTGTTACTGCGAGGCTGCTTGGCGGCCCACCGCCCCGCCAATTTGGGACGCGTAGTCTTTTTGGGCCCTCCCCACCATGGCAGCGAAGCGGCAGACTTCTGGTCCAAAAGCGCCTTCTGCCGATGGTTGGCCGGACCCAACCTGGCGTCATTGCAAACCGGTCTGTCCGGCTACTCGGTCACACTCGGCCCCGCCGACTATGAAGCCCTCGTCATCGCTGGAGATCGCCCCTTGTCGCCCTTCTGGTCGCCATTGCCTTCTCCACATGACGGCAAAGTCAGCGTCGCCTCGACCCGACTGGCGGGATCGGCCCGTCATGTCGTCGTGCCTCACACCCACGTTGCCCTGCCCATCCGGACCGGAATTATCCGGCAAGTTATGCAATTCCTGCGCGGAGACGCTGCCTGACTTTATCAGCGCCCCACCGCATCCGACCCTTCGATGCGTCGCGCCGAATCAAGGAACCTCAACGGCAAGCCCCCTTCCGCGCAAACCCGAGTCGGCAAACCGCGCCTTTACAGGTCCACTCATTGCGTCAAAGTCTCGACCCGTTCCTGCTCTAAACTCCCTTTCTGAACATGTCCAAGGTCATCGCTGAAATGCTCGTCGAGTCGGTGAAGATGGAACTTCCCGACACCAAAACCGTCCGCTTCCAATGGCCCGAGGGTTATGCCCCCGACTTCAAGACCGGCCAGTTTATCACTGTGTATTGGCCGCACAAGACGAAGTACAAGCGGGCTTATTCCCTAAGCTCTTGCGCGCTCGATCGGGGCCACTACGAGGTTACCGTGAAGCGCGACGGCAAGATGGGCACCAGCATCGTGGACTGGGTCGAGGCCGGTGACCGCATGTTCGTGATTCCTCCGACCGGCCGGTTCCTGCCGGTGTTCGACCCTCCGGGCAAGCACCTCATTTGCGTGGCCGGCGGCTCGGGCGTGACGCCCTTCCGGGGCTTCGTCCGCGAGGCCACCGAGAAGAATCTCGATACCCGTATCACCGTCCTCTACACGGTGCGAACCACCAGCGACATCATCTTCGCCGAAGAGTTCCTTGCTCTGGAGGCCCGCAATCCGCGCTTCAAGTTTGTGGTGACCTGCACCCGCTTGGCTCCCGAAGACCCCTGGACCGGCCGCCGTGGCCGCATCACCCCGGAGTGGGTCAAGAGCTTCGTGGACGACGCGGCCAACACCGTCTTCTACGCCTGCGGCACCAACGACATGGTCAACGCCGTCGAACACCTGGTCCTCCATGACCTGGGCTTGCCCAAGGAGCAAATGAAGCTCGAGAAGTGGGGCTGACCCTCACACCGCTCTCGTTCGATTCACGGGGAGTCTGCCTAGCGGCGGCTCCCCGTTTTCTTTGCCCGATTCCGAGTTGGAATCGAGCGGATCGGCGGACCCAAGGCTTGAGATGGCCCATGTCCGGCCACCCGAGCCCCAAAGCTCTCAAAGCCATCGTGATCGCACGGACCGGGGTCGCGGCGACGACGCAGCAACCAGCCCAGCAAAACGACTGAGGCCCACCGAGGGCCGAAATCAAGAGCGGGATGGTGATGAACGAACCCACACCCAGAATGTTGGTCCTGTTCAGTGCTGGCGCGGGCCAGAATGTGAACCGGTGCTCCAGGTGTGGCAGCTCGGCGGGATAATCGGCCCGGGGAGTCCCACCCAGATTGTAAGGCCCCGCCTCCCCGTTGACTTTTAACCAGGCGCGGGATGGACGGCCCGTCGACAACCTACTGGCCCCGATCCACTCACCGATCCGGCTCGGACGCCAACGCCCCTGCCAATCATCGAAAGGCCCACCTCTAGCTTCTTAGGAAACCTGCAAAATTTCGGTTAACAAAAGAACACCTTGTGGCGCGTGTGCCGTTAAGGCATACGTTGACCGTGCAGTATGATTGGGATCCACAGAAAAACGATTTCCTGAAGGCGAATCGCGGGATTTCGTTCGAGGCCGTCATTGTGCACCTTGGCCGCGGAGACATCTGGAAGGTTACAGACCACCCGGACCAAGCCCGGCACCCGGGGCAAAGGATCCTTTTCGTGATCGTAGACGACTATGTTCACATGGTCCCATTTGAGATCCGAGAAAACACCCTATGGCTTGTGACAATTATACCGAGCAGAAAAGCAACAAGGCAATACAGAGAGGAGAAACAAAATGAAATTGAGCAAAGAAGAAAAGGAAATTGAATCTCTTTACGAAAGGAATGCCCTCGAACTTAGTAAGCCGGATAAGGCGTTGCTACACCAGTTAAAGGCGGCGGCTGAAAACACCTTCAAGAAGGATCGCCGAATAAATATACGCTTGTCTGAGCACGACATGGTTGGCATTCAGAGGGTCGCTGCAACAAAAGGGATTCCTTATCAGTCGTTGATTTCGGGCCTGATTCATCAGTTTGTGGAGGGTGATCTTATAGAGAAGTCAAAAGGCTAACGGGGCGAAAATTATTACAAATATCGTTCAAATTGGTTAGAGGATTGTTGTGAAAATACTCATAAATAATCTTCAACCCCCTTCCTCCAACCAATCATTATTCAACCATCTCTGTGTAGATTAATGGTTCCTCGCTTTTTTAAGTAGGTCTTGTCGCTTTTTACGAAGTGCGGCGGCCCGCGCACCGAAAAGGCCGGGTTCTTGGGCAGGATCTGGCCCAAGACGAGATGATCGAAGAGCCTGCGCTGCGCAGCGAGGTGCAACTTGACACTGGGCTTGGAGAGCGAGCAGCCCAGTTCCTCGATGTTACGCCGCGATGATGATGGGTTGGATCTGGGGCCGTTGGATCCGTCGGACTTCGCACCAGTCGCAGAACCGAACGGCGGCGCAGGCGTAGGCTTCGCGGGTGTTCGGGTTGCGAAAGACGGCGGTGAAGAGTTCGAGAAAACGTGGGCTCGCCGCCGTGCCGGCGTGGCGGATCGGCTCCGGCAGTCCCATTTCCAACGCTTCGATTCTCATTCAGCCAACCCGCTCCAGGTCCCGCATTCCGGCTTCCCTCTTGGTGGCCCCTGTCGAGACCCAAAAAGGACATTATGCCTCACGATGCGGGGCCTGCGAAAGAGGGCAACCCAGTCGGGTTTGGCTGGGCAGAACGGGCTTTGGGCGAAAGTGGGGCCGGGTTCAGAGCGACTGGGAACGGCGGATGCGGTCGCGCTGAAGGGCTGCTTCGTACAGGGCGGCGTCAGCGCGGAATGTGGTCTGGCGAAGGGCGTCCAGTGCCTCGGCCAGGTTCAGCAGCCGTCGTTCCGAAGCCTCTTCGAGAATACCTAGCGTACCTCGGATGCGGAGTCCCAGGGCAATCGCTGAGCGGCGGCCATCTCGTTCGTCGATCAGGAGCCGTTGCGCCCTCAGCTCGACCGCCAGGGAGATGGCCTCGGCCTCGCCGTCGTCGAGGAGATCTAGGAACTGGACATGGCCGGGCGTGCGCACTTGAAACCACGGCGGCGGATTCTGGGCGACGAGCCGGAGTCCGGGCGGCGCATGGGGGTGCATCATTTCGCGTAGGACCGCCGGCGGCACGAGCACCTCGCCATAGAGGGCCGGCAAAATTTCCAGCTGGCCGATGATGTGCAGGTAATTGAGTGGTCCGGTATCAGCGACCACGATGGTCATCGGGAACCGTTCCGTTCCAGTTCGTAGTCAGCGAGGCTCAACGCAGGAATGGCTTGGGCCTGCTCAAGCAGCGCCTCGGTGGACCAGCGGTCCAGACCCAATACGGAGCCGACCTGCTTCTGGGTCAGGCTCCCCTGCCGATACCGCACGATGGCATAGGCTTCCAGCAAGTCGCGGGCGAGCGAGTCTTCCGGTGGCAATGCCACCTGAGCGCTCTCAGGGATCTCAACCACGACTTTCATGTCTTTGCAGTTTAGCATAGGACCTTAGGTTTCCTCAAGGGGCTTACTTGGGCCGCCTCGTGTACGAATTGCCGCTCGACCCGACAAGAATGCCGAAAAACCCGCTTGCCTCCTCTGGGGTAATCTCCACCGTCCCCAGTGCCGGTCGTCACTTGTGTGGCGGCATTTTCGGCTGAGAAACACAGTTAAACCAGTCACCTAACCGCTAACCTCCGTTGTCAATCGCAACGTCGGTCACGTTGGGCAATGGAGTCTTCTGAGGGGTAATTTTACTTCACCCCGCTCAAGTCTCCTCGCAGATAAACCGCTCGGGCGCTCACGCGTTCGGCTTATACCATTATGTCGGCCTCCGCCGCATTCGCAGAACTGCTGAAGCAGTACGACCGCCATTTCAAGGCCGGTCAAATCGTCAAGGGAACCATCCTCGAAGTTCGTCCGAAAGAAGTCCTCGTGGACATCGGCGGCAAATCCGAAGGCGTCGTCAGCGCCTCCGAGTTCGTTGAGTTCGATAAAGTCATGGTGGGAGACATCATCGACGTCCTCATCGAGAAAGCCGAAGACAAGGAAGGCAACGTCCATCTGTCCAAGGAAAAGGCCGAGTTCCAACAGAACTGGGACCGTATCCAGAGCATTTGCAACGAGGGTGGCAATGTCACCGGCAAGGTGAAGTCCATCGTCAAGGGTGGTTTGATCGTCAACATCGGTGTCGAGGCGTTCTGCCCCTCGTCCCAGGTCGACATCGTTCCCCCGAAGAACCTGGCTTCCTTCATTGGCAATGCCTACGAGTTCAAGGTCGTTAAGCTCAATCCGGATCGCCAGAACGTGGTGCTGAGCCGCCGCGAAATCATCGAGACTGAGCGCAACGCCCGCCGTTCGTCGCTGCTGTCCGAGATGATGCCAGGCGACATCCGCAAGGTTACGGTCAAGAACCTCACCGACTTCGGTGCGTTCATCGACCTCAACGGCCTCGACGGCTTGCTGCTCATCACCGACATGTCCTGGGGTCGCCTCACGCACCCGAGCGAGATGCTCAAGGTGGGTCAGGAGATCGACGTCGTCGTTCTCGACATCAACCGCGAGAAGGAGCGCGTCAGCCTGGGCCTCAAGCAGAAGCTGTCCAACCCCTGGGACAACATCGAGAGCAAGTACCCCGTCAACGCCAAGGTCAAAGGCAAGATCGTCAACCTCGTGCCCTACGGCGCGTTCGTCGAGATCGAGCCCGGCGTCGAGGGCTTGGTGCACGTCACCGAGCTGTCCTGGACCAAGCGCATCGCCAAGCCTTCCGACGTCCTCAAGCAGGGCCAGGAAATCGAAGCGGTCGTCCTCGGCATCAACCGCGACGAGCAGAAGATCAGCCTCGGCATCCGTCAGCTCGAGACCAACCCGTGGGACTTGGCTCACACCAAGTATCCGCCGGGAACCAAGGTCAAGGGACCGATCCGCAACCTCACCAGCTACGGCGCGTTCCTCGAGCTCGAGGAAGGCCTGGACGGCATGGTGCACGTGTCGGACATGAGCTGGACCCGCAAGGTCAACCACCCGAGCGAAGTCCTCAAGAAGGGCGACGAAGTCGAGGCGGTTGTGCTCGAAGTCGACAAGGCCAACCAGCGCATCAGCCTCGGCATGAAGCAGCTGGGCGTGGATCCGTGGGAGCAGATCGAGACCCTCTTCAAGGTGGGCGATCTGGTCACCGGCAAGGTCACCAAGCTGGCCAGCTTCGGTGCGTTCGTTGGCTTGCCCAACGACATCGACGGTCTGGTTCACATCTCCCAGGTCAGCGAAGACCGGGTCGACAAGATCAAGAACGTCCTCAAGGTCGGCGACGATGTCACCGCCCGCGTCATCAAGATCGACCGCGCCGATCGCCGCATCGGTCTGTCTATCAAAGCCGCGAATTACAGCACCGAGCAGCTGAAGGAAGAGCAGAAGCTCCTCGATCAGCTCAAGCCCGGTGAAGACCTGGTCGCCCTCGAGCACGCCTTCGCCGCGGCCGAGGCGAAGACCCAGGACTAATCGTCCAAGTTCCGTTTCCAAGCGCGCACCCTCACCGGTGCGCGCTTTTTTGTTGGGCTGACCGGCTACCGCCTCGTGCACGGTCAGCGGTCCCGTCGGGAACCTCCGGCCCGGCCCACCAGATCCACCATTTTGCCGATTCCAAACTCCTGTGTCCGGTTTGGAGGGGATGCGGCAGTCTTAGGGTGAGATGAACGCCACAACCACGACGCCCGACCGCGATCTGGTGCGATCCTACGCTTCGGAAGGATCGGAGACGGCGTTTCGCGCCCTGGTGGGCCGACATGTGGACTTGGTCTTTGCCACCGCTTTGAGACAAGTCGGAGACACCGGCCTGGCCGAGGAAATCACCCAGAACGTCTTCGTCCATCTGGCCCGCAAGGCCCCTGCCCTCGCCGGACACGAGACCATCGCGGGATGGCTCCATCGGTCGGCCATCCTGGAGTCCAAGGCGCGTTTCCGAGCCGAGATGCGCCGCCGTCGTCGCGAGGAGGTCGCCGCGGCCCTCGCCGAGACGGAGTCCGCAGGACGCGACCCCGCAGCGGATCTCAGCCCGCTGCTCGATGAGGCGCTGCTCCAACTCCGGGAAGCCGACCGCCTCGCGCTGGTCCTTCGATTCCTAGAGGAACGCAGTTTGCGCGAAGTGGGCACCGCACTGGGCATCGACGAAGACGCCGCCCGCAAGCGGGTGAGCCGGGCCCTCTCGCGGGTAACGGAGTTCTTCAGGAGCCGGGGGTTTGCCCTGCCCTCTGCCGGCGGAGCCGCCCTACTGAGCAAGGCCACTCAAGCCGCTCCGGCCGTTCCACCAGGGCTTGCCTCAAGCGCCGCCGCGGCTGGCTTGGCCGCCGGTGGTCCCGCCTCGGGCCTCGGACTGCTGCTCCTTTCCGTCATGAGCCTCACCAAAACCCAGACCGCCCTGCTCTGCGGAGTGCTCGTGCTCGCGCCCCTCGCCTGGCAATCCGCCTCCCTAGCCCATGCCCAACGCGCGGTCGATTCGCTCGAGCGGGATCGGGCCCGATTCAATGGACAGGTTGCGGACGCAGAACAAGAACTGGCCCAACTCGACCGTACCCTGCTCCGCGTCCGAAACGAAACGGCCGCCGCCCGCACCCAGTTGGCTCAGATGAAAGACGGCCTTTCAAAACCGGCCCCGGATTCCACGGCCTCAGGCCAGTATCGCTGGGACGACGATTCTCCGCTGGTACGCCTGCCGAAGCGATTGCTTGCCGACCTTCGAATCAATGGAAACGCGAACCCCCAGGGCGAACTGTCCCCGGAAATCCGGGGCATTCTTCAACTCACGGACGACGAGACTCGCAAGGTCCAATCCGCGATCGACCGGTTCGCGGCCGCCTACCAGAAACTGATCCTGAAGATCGGTCGCCCGGACGAACTCACCCCTTATGAATTGGGCAATCGGTCGCGGGATCGGGTGCTGGCGCTGAATTTTCAGGGTCTGAAAGAACCCGCCCGCGACCTACATCAGGAACTGCTGGCCGACCTGGGGGCAACCCTGGACACCGAGCGGTTGAGAATCCTTCAGGCTTCCTTGAAAGCTTGGATGGCAACAGAAGAGGGAGGCTTAGATTCAAGGCAGGAAACCTTCGTCCTGGACCATCGGATTCAATTCACCCACCTGGGCGACTCACTCGACTTCAGTGTCCTGATCCCGAATATCGGATCGGTCAATGGCCCCCGATCCATGCAGGATATCCCCCATTTTCTCAAGCCGCTCATTCAACCGTGGCTTGAAGATGTCCGCCAAACGACTCCAGTTCCTTCTGCGACAACCATTCCCAGCAACCCATGAAACGGATTCTGCTGATCACCGCTGCTCTTTTGGTAGGCGGACTCGTCCTACGGCGAGCAGGCGTCGAATCCATACGGTTTCGCGGGGAATCTGTACGGTTGCAGGATCAAGTTCTGGCAGCTTCAAACCGACTGTCCGGGGCTCGATCCAACGCCGAATCCCGGCACCGGGACATTGCGCTCAAGGCGGCAGACAGTGACTCCGTCCTATCGGAACTCGCCGCTGTCGGTCGCCGTCGATCACAAGATCCGCTCTCTGCAGAGCATGCTCATGTACAGCCTCCCAAAGAACTGCCCGCCTGGACACCTGTGTTTCCCTACATCTGGCTCGAGAAACCGCTGTTGAAACGGCTATCCCTCGATGTCTTCCAACCGGATGGATCCCTTACGCCGACAGCGGTGGAGATCCTCGGCCTAGAGGCAGAAGAGGCGATCAAACTCAGGGAATCCTTGAAGCGTATCGTATCCCAGCAACGTCACCAAGAAACAGAGCGGGCTCGCGTGGTGCAAGAGCACTTGCCAGAAATCGCCAAGGAAGAAGGGCCAAAGTTCACTTTACGGATCGACCCCGTGCAGGAGATCCCCAACGACTTGGGGAATGCGTTCAAGGCCACACTTACCGAACAACTGGGAGCGCAACGCATGGGCCTTCTGAAGGGTTCCATCGAGATAGGATTTTCAGAACTTTTCGGGGAGCAACCGAACGAGGCCAGGACTTTGTCGTTCGTCCTCCTCCCCAGCGGCGTGTTCAGCTGGGCCCAGAAAAGTAATGGGAGAGGGGATTTCGGCAGTGGTTATCCCGACATCCGCCCCATTGTTCCGGAACACCTCCACCACCTGATCCCGCCCGAATTCCTCGAGAAACCGCCAGAACCTGACCAACCCTGACAAAGGTCGTGGCCTCAGCAGAGGCACCTCGCCACCGACCCGAACCCACCCCATTCCGTCCCGATTCCTTCGACCTTCGCCCCAGTCCGGGAAGACCCCTGGTCGACCCGGGTTTTCCCCTAGGTTTTCCCTCGGCTGGCCAAGTCGCGGGATCTCAGCCATGGTTGCGCCGTGCAGTTCCCGATCACCGAGATCACCGACGCCGTGCTCGCGAGCTATTCGCGACACGGGGGCATCAACCATCTGGACGGGATCAACCTGCCCTCCAAGGCCTCCGTCGCCGACATCACCCGCGACCTGCTCCGGCTGGTGTTCCCAGGCTTCTTCGACGACCACATCATCCACA
>SXXZ01000316.1 GCA_005789375.1 Verrucomicrobiales bacterium
AGTCCACAGCGGGCTTAAATCTGTCGACCTCAATCGTCACGACGACGGAGGAAACACCCAGAGCGAAGGCCGCCCGACATTGCAGTGAACGGCTCGGCCGAGCAGCGTGAACGAGGCCCACGAGTAGTAGAGATTACTGCGAGCGAGATTGCCGGCGACGAACCGCGGGGGCGGATAGGCGAGCCGTTCCAGGCGCGCTTGAACCGACGGAATCGGATAGAATATGTTCTGGATGGCAGCCCGGGGGCTGCCGTCTTCGCCGGTGAATTGCGGGAAGAGTTTAATCCATCCGCGGGGGTCGGCGCCGGCATCAGCCGCGGCCCGGTCGGCGGCAAAGACTGCGCCCCGGCTCACGGTGGGCATTACGAGCAAACTTAAGAAGGTCCAGAGGGTCATCCAGCAAGCATGTCCCATCAGGGCGAGGCCCGGCGGCCTATCGGCCAAATTGAAGACCATCGTGCCCAGGAATGTTCCCAGCAGGTTCCAAAACAGGATCAACAGGAACGCTCGGACCGGCAGACCCTGGGCGATTTGCCATCGGCGGCGGTACAGTTCAGCGGCCCTTTCCGCCGCCGGCAACGCGTCCATCCATCGCGCGGGTAAGAGGCTCTTCGCGCGGCGCCCCCAACCGACGATGCTGCCGGTGAAGGCAGGGTCTTCGACCGGAGTGACCAAAAGGGTTTCCCCACTTTCTAGGGTCACCTCTCGGATCGATGCCCCGGCGATCATCCGGTGCAAAAGGCTTCGTCCGAGGGCCAATGCCACCGTCGAAAGGACCAACCCAACGCAAAAGCCTCCGGTCCACTGCAAACTCATTATCCCCACGAGGCCGACTCCTGCCAGAACCAGCGAGTGGGCGACGATGCCCCCAACCCAGCGGCGCAGAAATTCCAGCGGCTGCGGGTGCCGAGCTGGAATCAGCACAAAGCCGCCCACAAAATCGAACACCGCTTGGATCGATACGATCGCCAGCCCCATTCCTACAGCGAGCCCCAGCGGGAAACTGCTGGATCCACCGTCCGGAATGCCTACCAACCACCCGAGGCCGGCGACCGCGCTCAGCACCCAGAATCCCACGTTGGTGATGCCCAAGCTTAGTCGACGGCGTGCCAAGGCGGATTGCTCGGAGGTCATCGGCGTGCTCCCTCCGCCCGGCTTTCATGGAAAGATTGCGGCTGCGCAGGCAAGAAAACCGACGGATCGGGCTTCCGATCAGCAATCCGGCACGATTCACCCACCGCCCTGTTAAAGTGCTTCATGGGGTCAACTTCCCTCAGGTGGAATGAAGTGCAACCTGAGAGCCTTTCCGACATCCACCTCCCAACCAACTCACCACCTCGGGGCCTCGGTCAATGCTCACCCATGGGACCCCTCCGACTTGGGAGTCTTCTCCGAGCCTCAGGAAATCGAAACAACTCGGCGGAGGGGTAGGACCGTTTTTGTCTCAGCGGTCGGATACCGTGTGCGCATGAACTTTGGAATGCAGACTTGTTTGTTACCGACTCCGGCTCGTTCCCCACGGCGAAGGGCGAGAGTGGCTCGTCACCTCAAAAGGCGCTCCTGCTGCGCGCGGCCGCTGGCGAGGCTTTGCAATAGGGATCTTGTGATTGGGATCTCGTGATTGGGACCTCGTGATCGGGTTGCTTTGTGATCCAGACGCCCGAATCCTTCGTGTTCGCTGACTGCACGCACCCATGCTCCACCTCGCTGAGACCCACCCGACCCTGCTGGACGAAATCGCCCGGCAATTGGCCTGCATCCGCGAGGTCCGGGCTCGGCATTGGTTGATCTTCCCCCGAAAAGGGCTCAGGGAAGCCACGCTCCACCGTTGGGCGCAAGCTTCCGGCATCGCGAGCCATTCTCAGGAAGTCGAACTCAAGGAACTCATCGAGCAGGCTTCCGGAGGCGGCAGCGCCCGATTTGATGTGGAACGCTTGCGCTGGACCATCGCCGCAGCATTGCCCGGTCTGCAGGACAGGCCTGAGTTCCCCCTGCCCCGCGAAGCCTCATTAAGCCCGCTCGACGCCACGGTGCTGGCCTCGGCCACTCAGTTGGCCCGGATCATTCATGAAACGCTGCTCTGCCGCACCGGCGACCGGATCTGGCCCGAGGGTTCTTTCCTGGCGGCATTGGTGGCAGAGAGCACAGTGGCCGAGCTGCTCAAGACCCATCCCGGGCTTCAGACCGACGCCGAATTCGCCGCCTCGTCCCGGGCTTGGATGGAATCCTGGCGATCCAAAGGCGGGCTTCCGCACCTCTGGATCTTGCTGGATGCCGGACTACCGGCCGGGCTGTTCCAACGCCTGCTGCAACTGCTGCAATGCCTGCATGTTAAGGCACCCGAACACATCCACTTGTTCGCCATGGCGCCCAGCCGGGATTACTGGGCCGACCTGCCCATCAAGTCTAAGGCCAAGGGCCGGGCCAAATCCCATCTCCCCGCACACATGGCCGACCCGGCCTCTTGCGAGCCGGCTCCAGGCGGGTTGCTCTGGGCCTTCGGTCGCGCTTCACAAGATCTCCAACGCCAATTGGCCGACACCCTCATGGCCGTCGGTGACGGCGGTGCCGACCTCGACAGCGCTGAGCCTCCCGATTCCTTGCTGGGACGCCTCCAGACCTCCTGCCGACCGGCCGCCCACTTGCCTCCGGAGGCCTTGCGCCCGCTCGCCGCCAATGACGCCTCCCTGACCGTCCACGCCACCCACACGCTCCTTCGGGAATTAGAAGTCTGCCGAGATCGAATCCTTCAGGCCTTCCAAGAGTTAGAGGGCCTTCGGCACGAAGAAATTCTCATTCTATTAGCCAATCCGCGGGAACAAGCCCCGCTCATCGAAGCAGCGCTGGGAGGAGGATCCGAGGCGCGCCTTCCCTTCCGATTGGTGGGCGGAGGCGGGCTCGTGCTGTCCCCATTCGCGGCGAGTCTTTTGCAAGTGCTGGAGTGCCTGCAGGGCCGACTCACACTGAACGAGGTCCAAGAACTCCTCGAGAATCCGCTCATCGCCGATCGCTTCGACCTGAACGAAGCCGACGGCGATGGCCCGACCTTGGTGGAATGGCTTCAGGACGCCCAGTTTCGATGGGGACTCACCCCGGAGCATCGGCGGCTCTATCAAGAGGTGCCGGAGCCTCGATGGAACCTCTTCTGGGCTCTGCGGCGCTTGGGCCTGGGTGGGTTGGTTGCCGAGGGTCGGAGGGATACCGTGCTGGCCGCCTCCGGAGACACTTCGGCCACCGTGCCCCTCGAACGCACCAACGGGCTGGGACTGGCCTTGCTGGCTCGCTTGGCCCGCTTCGCCACACAAATCTCTGAGGCCCGAAACCTTTGGTGCTCGGCGGGGCCTCGCTCCATTACCGACTGGAATCAGGCTCTGGGCACGATCGTCCGCGAATGCCTTTCCACCCGCATCGGCAACGCGGCCGCTCATGCCGCGGCGCTTCACAGGGACATCCTCGAACCGCTCAGCAGGGCCGCCCACCCGACCCTCCCCCTCGAAGCCTCAGCCTACTTGCGACTGCTGGCCGAAAAGCTCCCGGCCTTGAGCGACTCGGGCAGTCGGGGTAGCGGCGGCATCACCGTCGCCGACCTGCGCCATTATGCCGGAGTGCCCGCCCGGGTCGTGGTGGTGGCGGGCTTGGATGACGGGGTGTTCCCAAGATCCGAAGATCGACCGGCCTGGCACCCCTTGGCGCTGAAGCCGGCAACGGGCGATCCTTCGGCCCGAGACTCGGACCGCCACTGCCTGCTCTTGGCGATCCTAGCCTGTCAGGAGCGACTCATCCTCTCCTACCGCGGCCACTCCGATGAGGACGGCAAGGAGCGTCCTCCCTCCACGGCATTATCCGACCTGTTAGAAGCGGCGAACCAAACCACGCCGACGGGTCTGAGCGCCCCCACTTCAACGGCCCCTTCGGCCCGCGATGCGCTCACCTTCCACCATCCGCTCAACGGGTTCAGCGCCCAGGCCCTCCGGGCCGACCGACCGGCTAGCGCCCGAGGCCAGCGCACCAGCGATTATGCGGCGGCCCTGGCCTTAAGAGACCGTCTCGGCTTCCCCCCTTATCCGGGGCCTTGGTCAGAGCCGGCTCTTCCGGCCGAGACTGGTTGGAACCCCTCGCTGGCCGACGTGCGAACGGTGCTCGATCAACCCCAGCGCCTGTACGCCTCGCGCCTCGGGCTGCAATTGCCGGAAGAGGTCGAGACGGCCCGCGGCGAAGACCTCATCGATCCCGACGGTCTAGAACGCTGGGAGTTGCGGGACCGCCTCTTAACCGCCCGCCTGGAAGGGCTCGACACAAACACCTTGGTCTCGGTGCTGACGGTTTCTGGCAGCCTCCCGCGGGGTAAAATTGGAGAAGCCCTGCTCACCAAAACGTTGTCTGAATTGCCCGAAGTACCCGTGTTTTCTCCGGGTGATCGACTCACCGATACCCTGAGATTTCGGCTGACCGAACCGGCTCTCACTACGGATAGAGACCCGGGTCTGGATTCGGGTTCGTCTCAGAATTCCTGGATGCTGGAGGGTCCTCCGCGGGCACGCTGGTACCGTCGTTTGGGCGAGGCGATCGTTTGGCAATTCTTTGCCTCCAAATCAAACGACGCAGGCGATTACCGCAGGCAACTGCTCTTTGCCTTCGATGCACTGGCCTTGGCGGCCTCGATGCCTGAATCGAATCCTGATCCCCTCACCGAGGCGCGTTGTGTGGGCCTCGACTCCACATGGACGATGCCGATGCCTCCTCCCGAGCAGGCACGAATTCAATTGCTCCGACTGGTCCGACTGGCCCGTTTGGCCCGCTGCTGGCCATTGCCTTTCTGGCCGAAGACGACCGGAGTCGCGTTGAAAAAAGGTAAAACGTCCACGGTCTCCGCCAGCGACAACGTCCTCAGTTTTCCGGCGAGCCACGATTCGGTAAAGGTGTTGGACGCAGCCTTCTCACAATGGGCTTCCGAGAACGAAGACAACTCGGGAGGTGCTGACTGCTCACTCCCGTCCACCCGCGCGCTCTTCCGGGGCTGCGAAAACCCCTACGAGTGGGCCCCGGAGGGTCTGCCCGAATGGCTGCCACATCCGGGAACACCCTTGGCCTGGCGTCTGATAGCTGAGACCGAATCGTGGCGGGCGACGCTGAACCTGACCTCCGCATGAGCGAATCCTCACAATTCGATCCCCTGACGCAGGCCTTGTCCGGAGCCACGTCCATTGAGGCCAGTGCCGGCACCGGAAAAACTTATTCCATCACCCTGCTCTGGCTGCGGTTGCTCATCGAACGGAGCCTCCGTGTGGACCAGATCCTCGTGAGCACCTTCACTCAGGCGGCCACGGCCGAACTGCGCGAACGCCTGCTCACTTCGCTGCGGCGCGCGCTGTCGGCGGCCCAGGCGATTTCCGACGGACGCCCCGTCGACCACCACGATGAGGCTCAGATCCTCACTCGGTGGTTGGCGGCAGACCCTGACGCGTGTGCGGCGTTGACTGAACACCTGACTCAGTCGCTGAGCACGTTCGACCTAGCCCCCATTCAAACGCTCCATGGGTTCTGCCAGTCGCTCATCAGTCGGCATTCCCTCGAGTTGGCCTGCGATCCAGACCCGAAGCTTCAGGAGAATTGCGACACGCTGCTCGAGCAAATCACCGGAGACTTCCTCATGGAGGAATCCGACACCCAGGCCCCCGATGCGGCCTCCCTCCGCCGGATGGCTCGAACACTTCAGGCGCGGCCCGCCGCAGACGTGCGGGGCGTGTCGCTAAGTCGCGAGCAATTGCGCGATGCCAAGGGCAGGTTGGTGTCTCAAATCGCACACGAGGCACCGGCCGCAATCGCAGGACTGAAGCTCGCAGTCAGCCGCAACGCCGTGGACAAATTGGTGACGAACCTGGTCGAAACCGCCCAGTGGAAGGCGCTCAGCGATTCGCAGGCCAAGAATCTGCCCCCGTCGTTTTTAGATCTTTGGGCCCGATATGCGCGGCTAGAGTTCTCTGAAAAACAGCTCCCGGCCTCCCGTCTGGCCGAGCGCATCCGTATCGAACTCCCGCGGCGCAAGACCCAGGCCGGTGTCCGAACCTTCGACGACATTTTACTGACGGTGCGCAATGCGCTGGTCACGCAAGGCTCTGAGGGGCCTCTGGCCCGGGCGGTCCGAAGTCGACTGAAAGCGGCCATTCTCGATGAATGCCAAGACAGCGATACCCTGCAAATTCAGGTCTTTCAGTCGCTCTTCGCCCACGCCGATACCGAGTCGTTCCTCATCATCGGAGACCCGAAGCAAAGCATCTACCGCTTCCGGGGCGCCGATTTGGCTAGCTACCGCTCACTGGCTAAGTCACTGCATCCGGCGCCGCGGATGACCGTGAACCATCGGTCCGATCCATCGCTGGTTGCGGCCATCAATCACCTCTACGGTCCGAGTTTCCGCTTCCCGGATTCGTTGGTGAGCGATGCCCCCTTCGAGTACGTGCCCGTGACTGCCCGGGCCACCGAAGACCGGATCTGGGATCCGGCACCACGAAAGGCCGTGGTCATCCAGTGGAGCTCAGAATCCGACCGGTACCGTGCCCTGCCCCGACTGGCTCGGCTCACCGCCCAAGAGATCGTGCGGCTGCTCCAAGATCCCGTGGAGATTGCCGACCGGCACACCCACCTGCGTCGCCGCCTGCTGCCGGGAGACATCGGAGTGCTAGCCGCCAACCACCGGGAACTCCGCCTGGTTCGCCGAGCGCTACAGGCTGGTGGTATCGCCTGCCAATCCTCTGGCAAGGGCCTAGGCAGCGTGTTCGAAAGCGACGAAGCACTCGACGTTCTCGCATGGTTAGAACTACTCGGTGCACTGCACCACCACGGCGAATTGCTCGGGCGGCTTTCGGCCTTCCTCGTGAGCCCGCTGGGCGCGGAGTCGGCCGCTCACGTCTTGGAGATCCAAACCCATCCCACCCTGCAGGCCGAGGCGTTCCAGCGGTTCCTCCACGCACAACAAGAACTCGGACGGGTCGGACCCTTGGCGCCATTGCTTCGGTGGATCACAAGCAGCGAAGTTTCGGCCCGAAACCTGGGTTACGCAGACGGCGAACGGCGCATCACCAACTGGCGACAGGTGGGAGTGCTGCTGCAGGGGCGATTCGAGCAAGGACTTCGGAGTGCCGAATCGCTGGCCGCCTGGCTGGCTCGCCAAGTTTCCGATGCCCCGGAATCCCTCGGGGATGCCGCCGGTGAAAGCACCCTGATGCGCCTAGAGACCGATGCCTCGGCCGTGCAACTCAACACTATTCATGGGGCCAAAGGGCTAGAGTACCCGGTGGTATTCTGCCCCTTCCTGGGAATCGTCCGAGGACGGAGCCATCTCGCCGCATCCAACACGGCCGTGGCACGGTTGAGCGACTCATGGGTGGTCGATGTCGGCTCCGA
>SXXZ01000317.1 GCA_005789375.1 Verrucomicrobiales bacterium
CCAAGATTTCGATCCAGAGCTCGACTGGATCTGGATGGCCGAGGTGGCGGGCGAGGCCACGCATGTCTGGAACTCCCAGTGCCGGATTTCGATGTTTCTGGCCGCCATGCGCCACTTTCGGGACCGGCTTCGCGAGCGGGGTTGGCCCGTGGCCTATCGCCAACTGAACATCTCAGGTTCGCAGTGGAGCTTTGGTGACAACGCCGATCTCAGGCTTACCGAAGGTTCGGAGACCTTGGCAAGCCAGCTGGCCCTCACGCTCGATCAACTGCGGCCGGCAGAAGTCCATGCAGTGGATCCCGGAGCGTGGCGATTGAAGGATCAACTGCAGGGAGTCGCCCGAGCCGCGGGTATCCCTTGGGTGGCCCGACCCGATCAGCATTTTTTCAGCTCCCCCGAGGACTTCGCCGCTCACGCCCAGGGACGCAAGCAACTGCGCCTAGAGTTCTTCTACCGCGAACTGCGGAAACGCACGGGGTTTCTGATGGACGGAGATCAACCGACCGGTGGCGAATGGAACTACGACGCCGAAAACCGGGAATCTTTTGGGAAACAAGGCCCCGGTTTCGTGCCCGCCCCGCGCCGGTTTCTTCCAGATGCGCTCACCCGAGAAGTTTTGGCAATGGTCCAAGATCGATTTGGCTCCCATCCCGGCTCCGTGGCGGCCTTCGACTGGCCGCTGACCGCGGCCGAAGCTCAGTCGACCTTGGACGATTTCATCGCTCACCGACTGCCGGAATTCGGTCGTTGGCAAGATGCCATGTGGACGGGAGAACCGTGGCTCTACCACTCCCGGCTCAGCGCCGTGCTCAATCTCAAGCTGCTGCATCCGCGGACGGTCCTAGATGCGACCGAAAACGCCTACCGCTCCGGGCGAGTGCCCCTACCGGCTGCCGAAGGGTTTCTCCGACAAATCCTCGGATGGCGGGAATATGTGCGCGGCGTTTATTGGCATTCGATGCCGGGCTACCTCGAGCGCAACTCCTTGGGGGCCCTTCAACCACTGCCCCGGTTTTTCTGGACCGGCGACACCGAGTTCAACTGCCTGCGCCACTCACTCCGCCAAACGCTCGACCTGGGCTACGCGCACCACATCCAACGCCTCATGGTCACGGGGCTTTTCTCACTGCTGGTAGGCGTGAACCCCAAGGAAGTCCACGGTTGGTACTTGGCTGTGTATGTGGACGCCGTGGAATGGGTCGAGCTGCCGAACACGCTGGGCATGTCGCAGTATGCAGACGGGGGCGTGATGGCCTCGAAGCCCTACATCGCCACCGGAAAATACATCCAACGGATGTCGAACTACTGCCAGGGCTGCCGGTTCGACCCGGCCCAGGCCACTGGCCCCAAGGCCTGTCCATTCACCACGTTATATTGGGACTTCCTGGTGCGGCACAAAGCGCTCCTGGCCAAGAATCCCCGCATGAGCTTGCAAGTCCGCAATCTGGCCCGCCTTTCGGCAGAACAACTCGCGGCCATCGGCCGAGAGGCCTCTGAGCTGCGCGCTCGACTAGCCGAATCCGCCTCACCAAACCGCGCCGCATCTTGAGAAGAGGGCCGGTGCCCGAGTCCTGGGCACCGACCCGTCGAAAACACCCGTAAGACTTCAGCGTTCGGCCTTGTCCATCTTCGCGGTAGACTTGCTGGCCTTGGCGACCGGCTTGTCGTACTTGCCGCCCGCACTGGCTCGGACCAAGACCTCACCGCCGGCCTCGGTCTTCTGAAGCATGCCACGCAGGTAATCGCCGGGTTTAACGTCGTTGAGTCGAACCGCTGCGCCATCGCGTTCGATCAGGCTCTCTTCAGACACCTCGATGGGCCGAGTGCCCGACTTCTTGGCCAGCACGATGCTTTTTCCTTCCACAGCGGCCACCTCACCGCGGAACGGATACGTTGATTTGCGGGCGGATATCCGGCGGGTTTCGCTGGTTTTGGCAGCAGCCCCGGGAGTCGTGGCTTCAGCCGCGGCCATTGAACCGGCCACGCCCAAGACGAGGGCTGCCAATGCGAGACGATGGATGATGGAGTTTTGGAGGGTCTTCATGACGATACTTGTTTGTTGATGTTGTTGTTGTTGGCTCACCCCACTTCGGGTGGCTGTGTAGGGATTCGCAGCAGTCTTGGGCAACCTTTCAAACTTTCGGCAAATCCTGATAAATTGTTGGATCGCGAAAATAATGGTGAGGCCGGCGGTAACTCCCCGGTAGGGCTCGAGGCTCTCGGGCCATCCCCACCTCGCCCGGCAGCCTAGGGAACGGACGGTGAGACACCGCCCCTACCAAACTGCTGCCACCTCCCCGGTAGGGCTCGAGGCTCTCGGGCCATCCCCACCTCGCCCGGCAGCCTAGGGAACGGACGGTGAGACACCGTCACTGACATGCCACGCTAAGATCCTTCTCCATTCGCCCCAAATGGGCCCAAAAGTCGCCCGACACGGTGCCCGATCGGTGATCCCGCTCTTAGGAATTCTTTCAGTGGCGAGCCCCCTTCCGGAGTCTGAGGCCAAACAACCCAAACAACCCGTTGACAAGGCAGGCCGAGACACCTTATTAACTTTGTCTTTTCTAGGAACCGATTATGCCGAATACGAAGTCAGCCGAGAAACGCGTCCGTAGCAACGCCCGCAAGGCCACTCGCAATCAGTCCGTCAAGTCGAGCGTGAAGACCTTCGAGAAGAAGTTTTTGGAGCTCGCAACCGCCGGCAAGTTGGATGAAGCCAAGGCGGCTCTTTCTGTGGTGACCTCTGCCTATGCCCGCGCCGCCAAGGGTGGTGTGCTCAAGCGCGAGACTGCCAGCCGTAAGGCTTCCCGCCTGCAGTTGCATCTCAATCGGGTCACCACAGCCAAGACTGCCGCTCCCCAGGATGCTGCTCCGAAGGTTGCTGCTCCCCAGGCTGTCGCTCCGAAAGCTGCCGCTTCCAAGGCTTCCAAGGCTTCTAAGGCTTGATTCATTCGAAGGGTCCCTGCTTGGATAAAAAGCCAGCGGGACCGTTCGAAACGCTTCAGCTCAGTTCGCTTCGCCTCCCGTTTCTCTGAAGACGGATTTCTCTTCAAAAACGAATCTAGGATTCGCGAAGTCTCATCGAAACGGGCGAGCAAAGCATCAGGTATCTGATGACACGGGACACGGCTAGCAGGCGTCCCGGATTCAAGAAGTTTAACAGGCTCGCCCTGAAGGTTCGTCACCCTCGAGGCTCGATTAACC
>SXXZ01000318.1 GCA_005789375.1 Verrucomicrobiales bacterium
CCACCCGCTGCTGCTGTCCGCCCGACATCTGATCCGGCCGGTGGTGTCCCCGATCGGCCAAGCCCACCAACTCCAGGGACGTTTCGACTTGGCGACGCCGCTCGGACTTGGACAGCGCCGTCAGCAAAAGAGGCAATTCGATATTCTCGAAGGCCGTGAGCACCGGGATGAGATTGAAGCTCTGAAAGACGAAACCCACGTTCTGGTTGCGCCAGTCGGCCAATTCCGACTCGTTCAACCCGGCCACATTGACGCCCTGAACTTCCACGGTTCCGCGACTGGCGGTGTCGATGCCGGCCAAGATGTGCAACAGGGTGGATTTGCCCGAACCCGACGGACCCATGAGCACCACGAACTCTCCGGGAGCGATGTCCATCGACACGCCATTGAGCGCGGTGACGTCAATGTCACCCTGCCGGTAGACCTTGAAGAGGTCGCGGATCTGGACGATGGGGGCAGCGGTCTCCGGCATGAGGTCAGGAAGTTGAATGATGGCACCTGTACTTGGCGTTCTTTTCATCCCATATCGGACACCCACAATCCACCTTTTGCTCCAACGAACAACGAGCTTTTAAGGACGAAGACTCACCCAGAACGACTGCCCCCAACCGAATCGGCTCGGCTCAGGATTTGCGGTTCAGGCACTGAAACTCTCGCCGCACGAACAACTGGTGGCCGCATTGGGGTTCTTCACTTTGAAGCCGCCTTCTTGGAGCGCATCGGCATAATCCAATTCGCTGCCGGTCACGTACAAGGCGCTCTTCGGATCCACCACCACGCGAACGCCGGCGCTCTCGACGAGGATGTCCCGATTCTGAGGCTTGTCCTGGAGGTCCATCTTGTACTGGAGGCCCGAACAACCACCACCGACCACAGAAACCCGAAGCACGCCCTGAGGACGCCCCTGCTTGGTCAGCAAACCCGACACCTTGCGACCCGCGTTCTCCGTCAACTTAATGAGCCGCTCGTCCCCCACCCGGAAGGACGGCTGCTGACTGGCGGCGGCTCCAATTTTTCCTGCAATCATCGTTAGACCACTAATGTACGAACGGACCCCTTCTAAGTCAACGAACCCTCCGTGGTGAACGCGGTGTCTCAAAACCCCTCTGCGTCGCCAAAACGTGACTCGCCGGGCGTCCACGCTTCCTTCACTTTCTGATAAGACTGCGCTCTTGAACCCCGATCGTCCCCTCCGATGACCTTCCGATCTCCCCCTCTTTCGAAATCCCATCGCGGATTCACCCTCATCGAATTGCTGGTGGTCATCGCCATCATCGCCATTTTGGCCGGCATGCTTTTGCCATCCCTGGCTAAAGCGAAGTCCAAGGCCACCGGCATCCAGTGCATGAACAACGGCCGTCAGCTCATGCTCGGCTGGAGACTCTACGTCGACGACCATCAGGAGCGACTGCCTCAATCTTATGGACCCAACGAGTGGGTGCACGGATCCCTCGATTTCAACAATTCCAACCGCAGCAACTGGGACGTGGATCAAGATCTCTCCAAGGGGCTGCTGTGGTCCTACGTGGGCAAATCAGCCCAGGTGTTCAAGTGCCCGGCCGACCTGAGCACCGTCACCGTCGCAGGTGCACGCAAATCCCGGGTTCGTAGCATGTCCATGAACGGGTGGATCGATTCCACCGATGTCTCCTCCTTCGGCGGCTCATTCCGGATTTACAAGAAATACTCCGATTTTAACGATCCGGGTCCGTCGATGACTTGGGTATTCATGGACGAGCGGGAAGACAGCATGAACGACGGAGAAATGATCGTGGGCATGTTCGGTT
This sequence comes from Verrucomicrobiales bacterium, assembly GCA_005789375.1. The sequence goes on from SXXZ01000318.1 coordinate 1,788, forward strand.
ATCCGAGCACCCCTTCGGCTTGGAAGATCGTGGATTACCCGGCCAGCTACCACAATCAGGCCGGCGGCTTGTCGTTCGCCGACGGTCATTCCGAGATCAAGCGCTGGAGAGACAAACGCACCTTCCCTGCCCTGAAAAAGGGTCAGGAAATCTCGCTCAACGTGGCCTCCCCCAATAACCCGGACGTGCTGTGGCTCATGGAGCGCACCACCCGTCCGCTCTGACCGGCGTTCTTCGAGACGGGCCCACTGGGTAATTTCCCTCGGGCCCGCTCCGTCGGCACACGGGCCTTGAACTCTAGCCCTTGTACCCCAAGAGGTGTCGCTGCTTGATGAGGGTGGCTACCTCGTTGGGTACCATGGGTTCCCAACCCGGCTCATTGTTTTGCAGCATCTTAAGAACATTGCGGCTCAACACGCTCATGTTGGCCTCGTTCACATCGCGTAGGCCTTGGATAAAGAAGTTCTCCATCAAGAACAGGTACAAGTGCCGCAAATGCGGAGCCACGCGCAAGTTGCCTGAAGTAATGATCGCCCCGCTCTCGGGATCCTTGAAGGGATAGACGAAAAGCTTGAGGTCGTTTTTGAACATCCGCCCGAAGCTTTCCAAAATGCCGCCGGCCAACTCGGAATAATACCGCTCCTCGAACAATTCCTTGAGCGTGGGAATACCCATGACGAAGCCGATGGGGTTCTTAGTGAAGCGGTGGAGGTAGGCCGCCAAGCGGTGAAACTCACCGTGGTTGGAGATCAACACCGGGTGACCCAGGGTGGTCAACATGTCTACGCGATCGAGGAAGTCTTGGTGATCAATCCGGCCCTCGGCGCTGAGGTTCTTGAGGGTCATTTCCATCAAGACCACCAGGTTTTTGCCGTCCACATTGGGCTCCTGAATAAACTGAGCCTGGGCGTAGCGGAGCATGTCGACGGTGACATGGGTGACCGGCCGGAATGAGCCGCGCTCCACGAGGATGCTCTTTTTGTACAAGGCATCGGCCGGCTGGACGATGCGTCCGTCGGGCATGAACATCGCGGCGTTGGTCAGCCCCTTCTCCACCAACTGAAGGGCGAGCAGACGGTTGTCGACCGAGGCAAATTCCTTGCCGCGGAACTCGATCATGTCGACCTCGATGCGCTCGATGGAGAGGTTGTCGAGCAGGGCGTTGACGATGGCCTCGGGGTGCCAGTTCAAGTACATCGCCGCGTGGATGAGGTTCACGCCCAGAATGCCAATGGCCTCAGCCTGCTGGAGGCTGTCACGGTCCCACATCGCCACGTGCAACAAGATGTCACTGGGTTCGGAACCCGGATCGCTCTGGAAGCGAATGCCCATCCAACCGTGGGTCTCGTCCTTACGCTGGAAACTCTTGGCCGCCACGGTGGTGGCGAAAGCGAAGAACTTGGTGGTCGAGCCGCGCTGACCTTGGAGGCGTTCGACCAAGAGCGGGTACTCGTGATCGAGCATCGAGATCAAACGCTTGCTGCTCACATACCGATCGCTATGGCCATAAATCGCGTCACTCACCGTCATGTCGTACGCGGAAATGGTCTTGGCGATGGTGCCGCTGGCTCCGCCGACCCGGAAGAACCACCGGGCGACCTCCTGACCGGCACCAATCTCGGCGAAGACGCCGTACTTGGTCGGATCGAGGTTGATCTGCAGTGCTTTCTGGTGGGTATCGAGGTGGTCGCTCATTCCTTGATTCGTATTGAAAACCGAAATTGGACGAGGCGCAACCTCGGGGCGACTCCGGAGTTTTCCCACTACCCGCTGCCCACCGCCTACTGCCCAACGGAACAATCAAGCTCAACCTTCAGCCCCTCTCTCCAGTCTTTCCGAGGTCTCAAGCTTCTGCTAACTCCCTAGACCTCCGATCGACATGTCACGCCCCCCTGTCAGCATTGTGATTCGCACCCTGAATGCCGCCGAAACCCTTCGGGATGTGCTGCTGGGGCTCCACCGCGGTGAATCCGACCAATTGATCGTTGTGGATTCCGGTTCAACGGATGGCACGGTTCAACTGGCCCGAAGCCAAGGCGCGGAGATCCTCGTCATCGGTAAGGACGACTTCACTTATGGCCGGGCCCTCAACCGGGGCTTTTCGGCCGCCCGTCATGATTGGGTCTTGAGTCTGAGTGCTCACACCATTCCTGCGGATCGGTTGTTCTTGGAGTCTTACCGCCGAGCCATCGGGCGATTTCCGGAATCGGTGACAGCCGCTGTCGGCCCCATCCTCGGCGAATTTGATGCGGCCCTGAGCGGCGGTATCACATTGTTTGAAGGTGACGACCTCCGCCGGGGTTTCGGATTTGGAGCCGGCAATCCGAACAGTCTCTACCGTCGCAGCACCTGGCAACGACGGCCCTTCGACGAAGAGATCGGCGGTGGTGAAGACCTCCAATGGTACTTCGATGCCCTGAAGGCCGGAGAAACCATCGCCGCGGTGCATGCGGCCGGGGTTCACTACCGGAACCGCCGATCCATGAGAGCCTTTTATCAGAAAGGCCGCGTGGACTACCGGGCGATGGCTCGCTTCATCGAACCACACCGTCCCAGCCTGCCCGGGATTTTCATCCGTGCCGCCAAACTAGCCCTGTATCTCCCCATCGGCCGCGTGGACTGGGCCGGAGCCAAGGGCAGCCTCGCCCATTGCATTGGTAATTATGTTGAGGCGCGTGCCCTGGCACGGCAGGCACGCCGACCCTAGCGGGCTTTACCCATTGCCCGCCCAAGGAGCCGATCTGAACCCGGCTCGGTCGATGCAGTTCTTCCGTGGGATTGCTTCAATTCGAATGAACGGTTACGACTGCGCTTTAACCATGAGCCTGTTCCCTTTTCGGACCCTTGCGTCCTGCCTTGCAGCAACCCTAAACGGACAACACACCTCGCTAGAGGCCGCTCGCCCCGACCTCGCAGCCGCCGAACTCAAGCCGGCCCATCCCGCACCGAAGTACGCGACTACCGGCCGCGTAGAACGCCTGACGCCCGAGTTCGATTCCCTGGTAGCCCCGGGCTCGGAGATGGAACTCTTGGCCGAGGGCTTCGACTGGTCGGAGGGCCCGGTCTGGATTCGCAAGAACCGCGAACTCCTCTTCTCCGATGTGCCGGTCAACAAAGTCTATCGCTGGGCTGAAAAGGACGGCTTGAGCGTGGCCCTGAATCCCAGCGGCTACTCCGGCCAGGCACTCAAGTTCCGCGAGCAAGGTTCCAATGGATTAACCTCCGACCGCGGTGAGCGACTCCTCCTCTGCCAGCACGGCAACCGGCAAATCGCCCGACTGGAAGCCGACGGGAGCTTCACCCCGCTGGCCGAGCACTATCAGGGACGCCGCTTCAATTCGCCGAACGACCTCTGCCTGGCCTCCAACGGAAACATCTATTTCACCGATCC
>SXXZ01000042.1 GCA_005789375.1 Verrucomicrobiales bacterium
GAAGAGGCCCAGGACATTCTCATCGAGAACAACCGCATCTACTTCAACTCCGACAAGGGCGTCTCCGTGGGTCAAGGCTCCACGGTCATCATGAAGAACAACCTGATCGTCGGCTGCGCTCTGGGCGGGGGAGTAAAGGATGCCGGATCGCGGGTCACACTCGACCAGAACACCTTTGTCGACTGCGACATCGGCGTGGACGTGTACGAAAAGAACTTCGGCGTGGGTGGCGGATCGGCCTTCGTCACCAACACCCTCTTCTCCAAGAGTTCCATTGTTCCGGTGCAAGTCGACGCTCTCTCCCAACTGGTGGTGTCCTACTCTCTTTCGGACACTGTTGCGATCATCGCTCCAGGATCCAACAACCTGCTGAAGGCCCCGCTGTTCGTCGCTCCGAGCTTGTTGGATTTCAGTCTCCAACCCACCTCGCCCGCCCTCGATTCCGGTGATCCCCTCCATGCGACCGATCCCGACGGAAGCCGCGCCGACATTGGGGCCCGCTACCAATACCAGTCCAGCGACTATCCTTACGCCCTCACCCCAACGGTGGTGATCGACGAACTCCTCGCTAACTCCGAAAGCGACCAAGACTGGATCGAACTCTTCAACCGCTCCTCCAACTCCGTGGATATTAGCGGCTGGTTTCTCAGCGACAGCGCGAGCGATCTGCGGAAGTACCGCATTCCCTCCGGGACACGTCTCGAGCCCGGCGAGCGCATCGTGTTGAGTGAACAGCAGCATTTCGGCGTGGCATCGTTGGATGTGGGTCGGATCACCGGCTTCGCCCTCAGCGACGTGGGGGAGACCCTCTACCTCAGTTCAGCCATCGATGATCACCTCACCGACGATCGCACTGAAGAGAAGTTTGGCGCATCACTCCCAGGTGAGACCTTGGGCAATTACCGCAAGGCCTCCACGGACACTTGGAACTTCATCCCCTTGCAAACCCCGACTCCCGGCAAGGCCAACAGCGCACCGCGCATCGGACCCATCGTGATCTCGGAGATTTTTTATGCAGCGACGACGGATCCCGACCTCGAGTTCTTGGAACTCCTCAACATCACGACCACTCCAGTGCCGCTCTACGACAGCGTCCGAAACGCTCCGTGGAGCATCACCGACGGGATCGCACTGGAGTTCCCCTCCAACCCGCCGCTCATCCTGGCCTCGGGCGAACGGCTAGTCCTGACGCGCAGCCTGTCTCACTTCAACGCGGCCTTCACCGTGCCAGCCGGAACCCGTGTCTTGGAATGGACCACCGGTCGATTGGCCAACGAAGGCGAGTCGGTGCAACTCGGCCGCCCCGCCGGACTGGACGACGCCGGAGTGCGCCAATTTGCCCGAGTGGACCGCGTGAATTACGACCGCAGCGCACCCTGGCCCCCTGGAGCCACGGGTTTGGGTCACTCCCTGCAAAAGCGGATCGAGGGTGTGTACGGCAACGATCCCTCTGCATGGCTAGCAGCAACGCCCACCCCGGGAGCCGCCCTCATGGGTGCGCCCTTCTCCGATTGGATCACCTTGCAGGGGCTCCCCATAGACCAACAAGGCCCTGGCCAAGATCCGGATCGGGATGGTCGCCCCAACCTCCTAGAGTTTGCCCTAGGCAGCGATCCACTCACCGCGGACACCCGCCTCCCACTGCTCATGAGCCTAGCCACGGAACCCGCCACCCTGCGCTTTTCCCTGCGACTCGACCGACCGGGCGTCACGATTCACCTCCAGACCACCACCGACCTAAGGGGCGGCACCTGGACCGAGTTACCCACCGAGGTCCTTTTAACCGAGGGCTCGATGCAAACCCGCATCGCGCGGCACGCCAGCAACAACGCCACCCGGTTTTTCCGCCTCGTCGCCCATTGAGGGATGGATCGGCCTCACACCCCATTGCCAACCAAGAGTCCCAGCAGGTGGGGCTCAAATCCTTACGGGAGGTTTCAGCAGAGGCATTCATCTGCCGATATCTGTGAGAACAGACCACGCGGCCTCATCGGAAGGGGACGCTGACGGTAGCTTCATCCAATGATCGTAGACATGTGCATGACCCGCAGTGTGGAAACCGTCGCCCCGGAAACCACGCTCACCGAGGCCGTGCATCGAATGAATGCCCGGAACATCCGTCGCCTGGTGGTCGTCAAAAACCGGGCCATCTTGGGGATGGTGTGCAAGCAGGACATCGTCCGAGCCTTCCCCCCGGACCTCAACCCGTTCTCGGTGGCAGGCATCGACGCTCTCCCTTCCCTGGGCACCGTGGCCGACGTCCTGCAAAGTCCTGTCATCACCATCGAGGCCGATCAACCCATCGAAGCGGCTGCACGACGAATGACGGAGCACCACATCGGTGGGCTTCCGGTCGTACAGGGAGACAAACTGGTGGGCATCATCACCGAGTCGGACATCTTCCGAGTCTTCAGCAAGCTGCTCAGTGGGCAACCCGGTTCCACGCGGATCACCTTTGACATTACGGAGAAAGCAGCCGCCCTGGGTTTATGGGTCCGACTGTGTGAGGAATTAAAATTAGAACTCACCAGCCTCATCACCTTCACCGACGGAACCCGCCGCCTGGCCGTGGCCCGCGTCCAAGGAGCCAACACCCATCGCCTCATCGAGCGCCTCTGGGACACCGGCCAATCCGTGCTCAACGTGATCGATTAAGGCTTGGGAAGATGCTGTTCAGCCGAAAGTCCGAAACAAAATCACAGCATTGAGATGAGTAGTGAATGGCCATTGGGTCACCAGTGGATGCCGAGTAAATGGCCGGAAGACGGCAAAAAACGAGTTGGCGGAAGGGGAGGGATTTGAACCCCCGGTACCCTTGCGAGTACGTCTGATTTCGAGTCAGGTGCCTTCAACCACTCAGCCACCCTTCCGCGACTCGTTTTTACTGGGCTTTTCGCTCAGTCTTGGGAACTCCGATTTGCCACTTGTATACTACCCTTGTATACTGCAGAGGTGCAATCGACCACCCAGAAGGCTGCTCCTCA
>SXXZ01000043.1 GCA_005789375.1 Verrucomicrobiales bacterium
CGCTGACCGCGCTGAAATTGGGAGAACTGGCCCACGCGGCCGGACTGCCCGCGGGCGTTTTGCAGGTGATCACCGGTCCTGGCGGAACTCTGGGTGACGCGCTGGTGACTCACCCGCTGGTTCGTAAGGTCTCCTTCACCGGTTCCACCGAGGTGGGGCGCCGAATCATGGAGCTGGCCGCGCGAAATCTGACTCGGATCTCGCTCGAATTGGGTGGCAAGTCTCCCAACATCATCTTCGCTGATGCCGACTGGGAGAAGGCGGCCGATGCCGCACCGATGTCCGTTTTCGCTAACACGGGCCAAGACTGCTGCGCCCGAAGCCGGGTCTATGTCGAACGCCCGGTGTACGAACAATTCGTGGAACGATTCGCGGCGGCCACCCGCAAGCTGATTGTGGGCGATCCGTTGAATGAGGCCACCCAACTGGGGCCCATGGTTTCTTCGGCGCAGCGGCAGGTGGTCGAAGACTATCTCGCAGACGCACGACGGTGCGGCAGCACGGTGGTGTGCGGGGGAGGGCGCTTGCCCTTGGCCGGCTTCTATCTGGAGCCCACGATCCTCACGGGTGTAGCTCCCGAACACCGCTGCTGGCGCGAGGAGATTTTCGGCCCGGTTGCGGCGGTGGTTCCGTTCGATGACGAGGCGGCGATGCTGCGCGATGTGAATGCATCGCCCTATGGCCTGAGCGGCTCGGTCTGGACGAACAACCTCTCACGCGCACTTCGGGTAACCCGAGCGGTCCAGAGTGGCGTGCTCTCCGTCAACAGTCACAGCAGCGTTCATGTGGAGGCTCCGTTCGGTGGTTTCAAGCAGAGCGGGCTGGGCCGAGACCTCGGCATGGCTGCGATGGAAGGCTACTCAGAGGTTAAGAACGTGTACGTGGCCGAATAACCAGCATCACTTCCCACCCTATTCCTAATGACTCTCCAACAGCTCAAGGCCCAGGTTAAATCGGGCGCCGTCGATACGGTCCTCGTGGCTATCCCCGATCCGTTTGGCCGACTCGTGGGCAAGCGTTTCCATGCAGGCCATTTTCTGGAGTCAGTGGTATCCCATGGGACCCATGGCTGCAGCTACTTGCTCACGGTCAACCTCGACATGGATCCGCTGGATGGGTTTGCCGTCGCCAATTGGGATTCGGGTTTCGGTGATTTTGAGATGCTGCCCGATACGGCCACGTTCCGGCTTCTGCCCTGGCTTCCGGGTTCAGCCTTGGTGATTTGCGACTTTCGCCACGCCAACGGGTCGCCGGTGGCCGAAGCTCCGCGCTCGGTGTTGCGCCGCCAGTTGGATCGGCTCAAGGAACGCGGCCTTACCTGCTTCTGCGCTAGCGAGTTGGAGTTTTACCTCTATGAGCAGACCTACGGTGCTGCCTTTGAAGCCGGTTATCGGAACCTCAAACCCTCGAGCGACTACCGCATCGATTACCACTTGATGCAGCCCGGCCGCGATGAACCGCTGATGCGGGCCATTCGCAATGGACTCACGGCCGCGGGTGTGCCGATCGAGAGCAGCAAGGGCGAGTGGAGCCGCGGTCAGCATGAGATTAATTTCACCTACGGCGAGGCCATGGAGATGGCCGATCGACATGTCGTCTTCAAGCAGGGGGTCAAGGAAATCGCCGGACAGCACGGCAAGTCAGTGAGTTTCATGGCCAAGGTGGCACCGACCGAGGCGGGGAACTCCTGTCATATTCACATGAGCCTGTGGAAGGCCGGCCGCAACTTGTTCTGGGATCCGAAGGCCAAGACCGGGTCCACGATGTTCCGGCAATTTTTGGGCGGGTTGCTGAAATATTCTCCGGAGTTGTGCCTGTTCTACGGACCGACCATCAACAGCTACAAACGCTATCAGGCCGGGAGCTGGGCTCCGACCCGCATGGCTTGGGCTCAAGATAATCGCACCACCGGATTCCGCGTGGTGGGGCAGGGCAATGGCTACCGTCCGGAGAACCGCATGCCCGGGGCCGATGCCAATCCATACCTTGCTTTTGCGGCCATGATCGCCGCCGGTTTGGCGGGCATCGATGAGGGGCTCGACTGCGGTGAGCCCTATTCCGGCAATGCCTACATCGATCCGAAGTTGCCGCGTCTGCCCTCGAGTCTGATCGCGGCTGCCGACCTCTTCAACGGGTCGCGCTTGGCCCGCGAAGCCTTCGGCGACGGGGTTGTCGACTTTTCAGTGCACCACGCCCGCCTCGAACATCAGGCTTTTAGCAACGCGGTGACCGACTGGGAAAAGCAGCGCTACTTCGAGCAGATTTGAGTTTCAGATCGGCTCCTTAGACGGGCTAAAAACTCAGCCTTTTTTGAGGCTCAACTTCAGGCCCGCATTGTCGGGCTTGAGGATGTGGACTGCGGCCTTGGGCATTTTTCGCTGCATGGCCGTTGCGATGGCTTCGGGGTTGTCCAAGGCCAGGCACATCAAGGTGGAGCCGCTGCCGCTGAGCCAGCCGCCGATGGCTCCGGCTTTCACGCCGGCCGCCAAAATGGCGTCCATGCCTGGAATGAGTGGAGCCCGGTAGGGTTGGTGAATGCGGTCATCGAAGCAGCCGCGGAGGTTCTCGAGTCGGCCCGTGGTGAACGCAGCGGTGACCAGCGAAGCTCGGTTGAGAATATGAATCGTGTCGGCCTTGGAAAAGGTCTGCGGCACTCGCTTCCGAGCCTCCGGCGTGCTGACCTCGAAGTGCGGAATCAGGGTCACCAAGCGGATCCGACTCGGGAGTGGCACCCGGATGCATCGGACCTCAGAGCCAACAAATCCTGCGGCCGTGAATCCGCCAAAGACCGCCGGAGCCGCGTTGTCGGGATGGCCTTCCAGAGCCGCCACGACTTCCAGCAATCCTTGTCGGTCTAGCGGGCTGCCTGCTAGGGCGTTGAGTCCGGCCACGCAGCCGAGTCGGGCGGTCACGCTGGACCCGAGTCCCCGTGCGATCGGTACGTCGCCGGCCAGGTGAAGATCCACCCCGAAGCGTTGGGCGTGAGTCTTTTTGAAGAACGCAGCAGCGGCCTCCTCCAGCATGGCGAGGGCTCCGGCCCGCGCATCCTCGGCAATCGGGGAAGTGATCTCGACACGTCGGTCGCTCCGGCGGCGGACCGTGGCCCGGTTGTAGAGCGCGACGGCCAGTCCCAGAGTATCGAAGCCCGAGCCCAAATTGGCGGTCGTCCCCGGAATGCGCACGGTGGCGGATGTCATGAGAGGCATGAAACGGTAAAACTGGACTCGATCTCAATGGATTACAGCAGAGGGAAAATTGTCGGACGACTGGAACAGGACCGGGATGGACCCGAGGCCTTTGCTGCCAGAGCCCCTGGTTTTTCATTCCGAGTGTTTAATTTTTGTGGAGTAGGGCTCAGCCGGAACGATTCCACTAAATCGGTCGTGCTGGCTGCGCCTCCGTCTGCAAGAGCCTCGTTGTTCGCTCGTTACGGGCCTTAATCGCAAGCCTCAGTGAGGCCCGCGCCTCGTTCTCGCCCCGTCTTGTGAAAGTATCCGTGGCGCGGTCCCTTTCTTCCCAACCGAATCGTTCCGGCTTAGTCTTAAGGCGATGATCGGCTTGATTAACGATTTGATGCAGTTGTCCCTGGAGAACCCTCTCCTGCTGATCGGGGCTGCTTTTCAGCTTTGGATGATGGTGGATGCCTTGCGCCGTGAAGAGTGGATCTGGGCGGCCTGCATCCTCTTCTTCAGTGTCTTCAGCGCGGTGTTTTATTACTTCATGGTGTATCGGGCGCAGGGATCGGCCAGCGGCGGAATGGGCCTGCGAGGCTTCGAGTTGCCGGGTGCGGCCGATCGCCGTCGGATTAAGGAACTGGAGAGCCGCATCCATCACCTCGACAAGGCCCGGGACCATTCGGATTTGGCCGATGTTTATTTTTCGCAGGGCAAACTGACCAAGGCAGAGGCCTCTTACCGGCGGGCTTTGGAGCGGGATCCGGAGGATGATGACACCGTCAGCCACTTGGGGCAGTGCCTCCTGCGACAGGGGAAAGCCGCCGATGCCAAGCCCCTTTTGGAAAAAGTTCTCGCGGCCGATCCGCGACACGATTTCGGCTACACACTCATGGCCTTGGCTGAGACCCAAACGGCCCTCGGCGAAGTAGACGCCGCTCTCCTGAATTGGAAGCGCGTGCTCGAAAACAACAGCTATCCCAGGGCTCGGGTCCAGTATGCCGAGTTGCTCGCCTCGCGAGGGATGGTCGATGAGGCCCAGGCTGAAATCGATGAGGTGCTGGCCGACCAAAACCATTCCCCGGCTTTCGAGAAATCTCGCAATGCAGTCTGGATCCG
>SXXZ01000319.1 GCA_005789375.1 Verrucomicrobiales bacterium
GCCCCAACCGCGCCGCCCATCAGCTGAAGCGATTTTTTGTCCGCCGGCATCAACACGTCCAAGCCCAGTTGGAAGGGAAGGAAACCGGCGTGGTTTTCCGGTCTCGTAAGAGGCCCGACCAGAAATAGCCCGAGCGAGATGTCCGCGCGCCGGGGGGCGCAAGGCATTTGGAGATTTACGTCGGCGACTACTGCTTCGCGCGATTCGATGTGGCGGCAATACGCTCTAGCTCCGCAGTCGTCTCTGGGGCATTTGTAGCCATCTGATCGGCGAGCATTTTCAGAGCGGAGATGTCGTTTCGATACTCCACGCAGCGTCTCTCGTATCCCCGACGGTTTTGGGTGCAGACGAGGGTCTGTGCCCTTCCGGTCCTAGGGGTTCGCGAGTCCTTTGTTATACTCGATCTCCATGGGCTGTGCGGACATGGCGAAAAAGTAGGTGGAGGCACTACCCGAGTTGAGTTGGCTCAGTAGCCAGGCTTTGGATCGGGAGCCGCCAAGGATCCCTCGGAAGGCGCATGGACACCGGCCGCCAGCATGACTTTCCGCACAGCGGCACTCGTCTCGGCGGAGGGCTTAAAGTTGCCGGGCCGATGTCCTTCGGCGATGGAGAGCGGCGTCCAACCATGCCGGTTCTTCCGGTTCCAAATCTCGACCTTCGCGCCCTGGTCGGCGAGGAACTGGACCACCTTTGGCAGGTTCTTGAGCGCGGCGGCATGCATCGCGGTGTCCCCGTTGGTATCGACCGCGTTCACATCGGCCCCCAATTTCAGGAGCAATTGGGCGGCTTCTAGAACATCGGATTCTTCGCCTGCAACCTCGTTGGCGGCGTCCGATCCGACATGGATTCCGCAGGCGACGAGGAGTGGCGTGGTATGCTCGTCGTTCGAAATGGCCGGATTGGCACCCAGTTCCAGCAACAACCTCATGAGCGGGATATCGGAGGTTGCGGATGCGAGAAGGAATGGGGTCGCACCCTTCCGACTGAATTGGCCCGGACTGCTCTTGCCGTGGGTTAAGCACCGGTTCACGTCGGCTCCGCGTTTCACCAACTCCCGAACGAAGAGAAGGCTGTTGAGTCTTCCGAGTTCGGCCGGGGGCGGGGCTCCGTTGTCTTCACCCTTGGGCGGTCTGCGGACCCAGGACATCCGGTGCAACGGGGCGAATCCGGATCGCTGGTCATTGGGATCAGCTCCGGCATCCAAGAGATCGAGTGCGAGTTCGTAGTGGCCGTTCTCGATGGCGAGAGCCAGTGCGCTCATCCCACGGACGGGTCCTTTGCCGGAAGGCTTCAGCGGAAGCATCGCTTTGTTCACATCGACTCCGGCTTTCAGAAGCACGCGCACTACCTCTCTCCGACCGGCCCGAGCAGCAAAGAACAGCGGCGTGAATCCAGAATCCGGCAATGGGGAGCAAATATCGGCGTGCGACTTAATGAGCAATTCGACCACCTCCGCATGACCCTCCGCCGCCGCCCACATCAACGCGGTTTGTCCGCGGCGTTCTTTGGCATCCACCTTGGCACCGCGGACGAGCAAGGCCTTCACCGGTCCCGGCTTGCCGGTGCGGGCGGCCGTCATCAAAACGGTTTCTCCCCCGCGACTCACAGTGTTGGGATCGGCACCGCGTTCGAGCAGAAGCTCCACCATCGCGGTGTTGCCGTTTTGGCAGGCCAATGAGAGGGGGGTGATCCCGAAACGGTTGGTGCCCCCCACGCGGGCGGTGGTGAGCAGTCGGGCGGTCGCGAGATCGTCTCGGTGAGCCGCCCAGTGCAGTGCGGTCATGCCGTCGGCCTGCGGCGCATTCACATCGGCCTGCTGTTTGAGAAGCGTGCGAATGGCAGCGGGATTGGATTTTTCGGCGGCATCAGCGATCGGGGCCTCGACGGCCTGGGAGTTGACGGGCCAACCGAGGAACGTCACGGCCAATGCAGCGATGGCTAAACGGCGACGCAGGCTCGACCGGGTAGTCCGGCGCAGGCGCGGGCGCGTGAACGGAGGTGGCCAATTTGTGGGAGGCGACAGGCGCATCGTCAAATGCCCAACGGTGTGAACAACCCCTCCACCGTGCCGTTGCTGTCGGCGAACGAGTCGATGGGGACACCAACCTTGTGGAGTAGGGTCAGGTGGAGATTGGCGAGCGGGGTCGGCTTCGCATACTTCAGGTGACGCCCGCCTTTCATGCCACCGGCTGCACCACCGGCGACGATGATCGGGAGGTTCGTGTGGTCATGGATATTCGGGTTTCCGATGCCGCTGCCGTAGAGATAAAGCGAATGGTCGAGCAGCGTGCCATTGCCCTCCTGGGTGACCTTCAGTTTTTGGAGGAACTCTGCGAAGAGCGACACATGGAAGGCGTTGATCTTCGACATGCGCTCGATTTTCGCAGGATCGTTACCGTGGTGGGAAAGCGGATGGTGCGGATCGGACACTCCGATCTCAGGATAGGTTCGGTTGCTCGTTTCGCGTGCTAACTGGAAGGTGATGACGCGCGTCACATCCCCCTGCAAGGCGAGCACCTGCAAATCGAACATGAGCCGGGCATGATCGGCATACGCGGCGGGAACACCGACGGGACGGTCCAGATCCGGAAGCTGGTGGTCTTGGGTGTCGGCCTCCGCCTTCTGAATGCGGCGTTCCACTTCGCGGACCGTCTCGAGGTATTGGGAAAGTCTGGCACGATCGCCAGGACCGAGATCGCGTTTGAGTCGGCTGAGATCTTCGGTGAAGGAGTCGAGCAGGCTGGCCCGTTTCTTGAGCGCAGCGCGGCGTTCGGCGAGGTTGCCTCCGTCGCCAAAGAGGCTCTCAAAGACGATGCGCGGGTGCGCCTCGGCCGGCAACGGGGTCGTGGGAGACGACCAGGAGAGATTGTTCTGATATGCGCAGGAGTAGCCATTGTCGCACTGACCGACCACTTGGAGGTGGTCCATGGCCAATTCGAGGGACGGCAACTGGGTTCCTTGCCCGATGCGCTGGGCGGCGATTTGATCGACCGTCGTTCCCAGGTAGTAGTCGGTGCTCTCCGTTAGCTTGGCTTTGGCGGCGCTCAGGAAGGCCGAGTTGGACGTGGCGTGGCTGCCGGGGTAGGCGTTCTGCAGTTCTAGGTTGGAGATGATGGAGACCTTGTCGCGCACAGGTGCGAGCGAACCCAAGATCGGTGAGAGCGTGTCGAGCGTGTCACCGTGGGGAGTCCAGCGGGAGTTGTCACAGCCCATGGGCATGAAGACAAATCCGAGCCGGCGCACGGGATGTGCGGCCGTCTGCGCCAGCGGTGTCGCGGCCGGGACCATCGACTCGAGCAGCGGCAAGGCCATGGTGGCTCCCATTCCACGCAGGAAAGTCCGACGCGGCATGAACTTCTTGGTGATGAAACTCATTGTGTTTTCCTCAGGGTGAATGGGCTGCTGTTGACGATTCCAAGTACGATCGATGAGAAGTGGTTTCCGTCCCGCTGGGCATCTCGGACGATCCGGCGAATGGCCGGCGCATCGTGCTCATCGATTCCGCGACCCAGCGCGAAGGTGAGTAGTTTTTCGGTCAGCGTTCCGACGAAGAGCTCTGGATGTTTGAGCAGTGCGTCCTCCAAGCCAGTGACGCCGTTGAACCGGCTGCCGTCAGGAAGCCCGCCGCTAGCATCGATGGGCAGACCATTCTCCGTCAGCCGCCAGCGGCCAATCGCGTCGAAGTTTTCGAGAGCAAAACCCACCGGGTCCATCAGGTCATGGCAGCTGGCGCAGGCGGCATTTGCGCGGTGTGCGGACAACCGGGCACGCATCGGCAAGGTTTCGGAGACGGTGTTCTCCTTTAAATTGGGAATGTTGGCGGGCGGCGGGGGCGGTGGGGTTCCGAGTAAGTTACCCAAGAGCCAATGGCCGCGAATGACCGGCGACGTGCGCGTGGCGTAGGACGTGACGGTGAGTACACTGCCCTGCCGGAGCAGTCCGCCGCGCCGGCTTTGGGAATCGAGGGCCACGCGGCGGAAGCGGCTGCCGTAGACGTTGGGAATGCCGTAGTGTTTGGCGAGTCGCTCGTTGAGGAATGTGTGGTCGGTCTTAATGAGGTCCAAAAC
>SXXZ01000320.1 GCA_005789375.1 Verrucomicrobiales bacterium
ACGTATCCTCAAGCGTTGGACCACTGATTTTCATCTAAACCCGGAGCAAATTACCAAAATCGAGCCCATTCTGAAGGCCGCTGAAACCGACGTCTCAGGCATCCATCAAGAAACAGAACGTCGGATGAAGGGTTCCTTCGAGCGCATGCACCAGCAGGTCTTGCCACTGCTCGATGAAGATCAAAAGCGGTTGCTCGAAGAACACCGCAAGAAGATGGAACGACGCGGCAACGAACGGCGACACGGTGGAGCAGGTAATTCGACCAATAGCGGCGCCGGACACAACACTCCGTAATCCAAGGGAAGAATTTCCACCTATTCCACCTATTCCACCGTTCACGCCACGACGTAGAACGGTTGCTCATCACTTTTCAGTGAGTAACTCGCACCTTCGGGTAACAAGGAGTTCTGGCGCAATGCGCCGTGTCGCAGTACCGGTCCCCGAGCCGCGATTCAGCCTCGACGCAATTTTTACCCCGGTCGCTCGGCCCAGCCCACAGAGATAGATTGCCGACGCAGCCCACCGGCTCAAATCGCCCAAGCCAAACTGCGCCCCACGCCAGCACCAATAGGCACCTGCCGCCCTTCGTTGGACAGTTCGGTCTGGCAGTCGGTTTGACTTGCAGGATGACCTTGTCCAGCCGACAACCGTCTTCTTCCTATGATACAACGACGTCTTCTCCTCCTGCAGTGTCTCTGCAGTCTGATCGGATTCTCCGCTTGGGCCGATGGACTTTCCGGTCTTCGCCGCACCGAGGTGATTTACGGCCGCAAGTTCGGTACAGCACTCACTCTGGATGTGCTGCAACCGGCCAAGACCAATGGCATCGGCGTCATCTGGGTTATTAGCGGCGGATTTTATTCCGACCATAACGGAATTAATCCTCCCTACTGCAAAGCCCTGCTCGACGAAGGCTACACCGTGTTCGCCGTCGTACATGGTTCCCAACCCCGATTCACCGTCCTTGAGATCGCAGAAGACATGCATCGAGCGGTTCGCTGGATCCGCCATCATGCGGCCGACTATTCCGTGCGGCCCGACCGTCTCGGTGTCACCGGTTCCAGCGCCGGAGGCCATTTGTCGCTCACCCTGGGAACCCAAGGTCACGACGGTGACCCGAAGGCCAAAGATCCGGTCGACCGAGAGAGCAGCCGTGTGCAAGCCGTGGCCTGCTTCTTCCCGCCCACCGACTTTGAAAACTGGGGAGCCCCGGGCGACACCCAGGTCGGCGTCGGCAAAGTCGGTCGACAATTCTACGGAGCCTTCGGCAGCCGTTCCGACACCTTGGAAAGCCGCCTCGAATACGGCCGCCCCATCTCCCCGATCCACTTTGTCACCAAGAGCATGGCCCCCACGCTGGTGATCCACGGCGAAGCCGACGGACTGGTACCCATCTACCAAGCCGAGATCTTCGAGAAAAAATCCCGGGATGCCGGAGCCGTCTACAAGTTGGTCCGCCTGCCGGGCAAAGACCACGGCTGGCCCGGCATGGAAAAAGACCTCGTCCAATTCGCCCAGTGGTTCAACACCCACCTGAAGTAACCCTACGGGGTCGGTCCCACCTTTTTACACAAAAGGGGCCACTCCCAACTTACTTCTCTCCCGAAGTCAGCGCGTCACGGGGAAAATGACGATCCAATTGCCTGCGAGGCAACCCCTCTTTGACGACCCTACGGGGTCG
Organism: Verrucomicrobiales bacterium; assembly: GCA_005789375.1. The sequence goes on from SXXZ01000320.1 coordinate 1,683, forward strand.
GACCCTACGGGGTCGGTCCCACCTATTTACACAAAAGGGGCCACTCCCAACTTACCTCTCTCCCGAAGTCAACGCGTCACGGGGAAAATGACAATCCAATTGCCTGTGAAGCAACCCCTCTTTGACGACGCTGATTCACAGAGCTCTAGCCCGCTGCCCTCAACCGGCCCAACGCCTGAAAACCCTCTCCGGATCACACATGCGGGTTTGACTCCGTGACGGTGGGTTCCGGAAGATCTTGCCAATGAAACCCCTTTTGCTGGCTGCGGCTCTCCTGTCACTGGGTGCAATCACCGCACAGGCCGCAGACAACTATACCCTCGGAGCTGATTCGACGAATCGCGCCCCGGGCGTCCTCAAGGGGCGGGTCGAGACCTTCGAATTCAACGAGTCGAAAGTGTTCCCCGGGACCTCCCGCCAAGGCTGGATCTACATCCCGGCCCAGTACGACGGCAGCAAGCCCGCCGCCCTCATGGTGTTCCAAGACGGACACGAATACGTCCGCGAAGGCGGCTCCCAGCGGGTGCCCATCGTGCTGGACAACTTGATCGCCCGCGGGGAAATGCCAGTGACCATTGCCCTGTTTCTCAATCCTGGCCACCGCGGATCCGGGGCCCCGGGGGCCAATGGATGGGGCGACCGCAACAACCGCTCCTTCGAGTACGACTCGCTCAGCAGCGACTACGCCCGATTCCTCATCGACGAGTTGATCCCCTTCGCCACGAACCAATACAAGGTTCGCATTAGCGACGACCCCGAAATGCGGGGCATCGCTGGCATGAGTTCCGGCGCCATTTGTGCGTTCACGGTCGCTTGGGAACGTCCGGATCACTTCCGCAAGGTGCTCTCACAAATCGGTAGCTTCACCAACATCCGGGGCGGCCACGCCTACCCGGCCCTCATTCGCAAGACCGAGCGCAAGCCGCTGCGAGTCTTCCTTCAAGACGGTGTCAACGACCTCAACAACCTCCACGGTGACTGGCCCCTGGCCAACCGCACCATGGCCAGTGCGCTCACCTTCGCCGGTTATGACACGCAGTTCGTGATGGGAGACGGCGCACACAACGGCAAGCACGGCGGCGTCATCTTGCCCGATTCATTGCGGTGGCTGTGGCGTCCCACGATGCGCCCACCCGCACCCAGCACCAATAATTGGAACGGTGACGAAGCCCTCAACAAGATCTTGGCCGGCGGTGGCACCGAAGCTCCCTGGGAATTGGTCGGCGATAATTTTGGATTCACCGATGGGGCCTGTGGTGATGCCCAGGGTAATTTCTATTTCTCCGATTTGCCCAAAGGCATGATCTACCGCGTGGCCGTCGGTGCCACCAAGGCCGAGCCGTGGCTCAGCAACGGCCCCAAGATCAGCGGTCTGAAGTTCGGACCCGACGGACAGCTCTACGCCGCCACCCAAGGTGAGTCTCCCAAGATCGTGACCATCGACCCGGCCACCCAGGCGATTCGCGACGTGGCCACCGGAGTCAAGCCCAACGACCTCATCGTCTCCAAAGCCGGATGGATTTACTTCACCGACACGGGCGCAGGCCAAGTCCAGGCCGTGCCTATCGGGGCCAAGTCCCTCTCGCGCCCGCGCACCGTCGCCGGCGGAATCACCTCGCCCAACGGCATCGCTCTTTCGCCGAAGCACGATTTCCTCTACGTCTCGGAATACGGCGGCACCAATGTCTGGAGCTTCGCTATCGCGGCCGATGGCAACCTCACCGCCGGCGAACGCTCCATGACCCTGGTGGTGCCAACAGGCAAGAAAGACAGCGGTGGCGATGGTTCGACCGTGGATGCCCTCGGCCGGCTTTATGTGACCTCCCACGCGGGCGTCCAGATGTTCGACTGGATCGGTCGCCTGGGAGGCGTCATCGCCAAGCCCCGCCCCGACAAGGGCGTGTACAGCTGCGTCTTCGCCGGTCCGGGAAATGCCTACCTCTACGTCTGCGGGGGCGATGCCGTACACCGGCGCAAGACCCTAACCCAGGCTCCCTGAGCCTCGGCTGCAGTGGCTACACGGCCTAGGGAGGCGGCGGACCTGGGGCAAGAGGCCTCAGGTCCTCCTGGAGGCAAAACAGGGCGCTCACTGAACAACGGCCGGAACGTCTGTGGGCCTGACCTTAGGTATGGGAGCTGCTAGTCTTTACCATCGAATGAAACTCTCGCTGGCCGCCGCGCTGTGTTTGCTCCCCATCGCGACCCAGGCACAGGTCCGGATCAGCGAATTCGTTGCCTCCAACACCCAATCCCATCCCGACGTCGTCGATTTCAGTGATTATCCCGACTGGATCGAATTGGAGAATACTACCAGCGCGCCCGTTTCGCTGGCCGGGTGGTACCTGAGCGATGACTCGAAGAAACCCTTCCGCTGGACCTTTCCCTCGACGGCCGTGTTGCCCGCCAAAGGGCACCTGATCGTCTGGGCCGACGGCGAAGACGCCGTTCCCGGCGAAACCCATCCTCGAGGCTATTGGCCGTGGCGCAGTTTCACGACGGAAGGCTACCACGCCAATTTCTCGCTATCGGCTCTGGGTGAATCGGTGGTCTTAACCCACGCCACCGGGATGACGAACACCGTTCTAATCCAGTCCGGGGCGGCCCGCTGGAAGTATCTAGACGACGGATCCAACGCCGGCACCGCGTGGAATTTACCGGGCTTCAACGACGCTCTCTGGGCCAGCGGCACAGGCCAATTAGGGTACGGGGATGGCGACGAAACCACCCTCTTAACGGCCGCGGCTGCAGGCTCCAACCACCCGATCACCACCTACTTCCGGCACGCCTTCAGTGTGTCCGACCCGACCCGGCTCCTGGATCTGGAACTCCAACTCTTGGCCGATGATGGCGCCATTATTTACCTCAACGGAGCCGAGGTCGTTCGGCAGAACGTGCCCGCCGGGAGGGTAGACTTTAAGACGCTTACCACGACCTCGATATCCGGGACTGCCGAAAACACCTTCACCACCCATCGTATTCCGGCCACGCACCTCCTCGCCGGTCTCAATCTGGTGGCTGTAGAAGTGCACCAAAGCGCGGCCAACAGTTCCGACCACGGCTTCGACCTGTCCCTCTCCGGGGCGGGCTTTACTGGCTCCACCAACGTGGATCTCCAAACCTACGGAATCCAGATTGCCGACGTCTCTCGGGGCCGCAATACGGCCGGAGACTGGGTCCAGTTCGCGACCCCCACACCCGGCGCCCCGAATATCGGCACTGAGGTGCCCGACCTTCGCGCCCCAGGAATCGCCGCGGTCATCAGCCCTGAGGGCGGCGTTTCGGCGACTCCGGTGACGGTGACACTGAGAGCCCCGTCCGGAACCGTGCGCTACACGCTCAACGGGGCAGCTCCGACCCCAAATTCAATGGCCTACACCCAGCCATTCACCCTCACGTCCAACACCGTGGTCCGGACCCGTGTCTTCCAAGAGGGACGGCCCAATGGTCCGATCGCCACGCGAACCTACCTGATCGGTGAAACACTGGGATCCTTGCCGATGATCTCGGTGGTCTCCGATCCCGAACTGCTCTTCGGCGACCGCCTAGGCATCTACTACAACCAACATGAGCAGAGCGTGAGCGGCGGCAGCTCTGGGCGCGGACTGCGCGACGTGTACAAGAACAAGGATGCCCCGGGTTCGTTAGAATTCTTCGCCCCGAACGGGCAGTCAGGCTTCCGGGTCAACGGTGCCTTTCGTATGGGCGGTGAGAACAATTGGGTCCACGCGCAGCGCGCCCTGAACTTCGCGATCCGCGGGGCCTATGGTGATGACAACCTGGCCTACGACTTGTTCCCAGGAACTGGCATCCCCAACCACACTTCCCTGACCCTGCGCGACGGCGGCGATGCCTGGAGCATGGAGATGTTGCGGGATGGCTTGTGGCCCTTTCTTCAGCGCGGCCAGATGAAGGTCGGCGTGTCCGATTACCGACCCAGCGTGGTATTTATCAACGGGGCCTACTGGGGCATTCACGACGTCCGTTCCCGGTGGGACGACGCCTGGTTCTTCGAGCATCACCGCCTGAACGCGACCGACATCGACCACCTGAACTACGGTCACGTCACCTCCTCGGCCATTACGTTGGGAGCCGACAAGGGCGACACGGTGCACTGGCTAGAACTCCTCGAGTTCGCCCAATCGCACGACCTCAACGAACCGGCCGCATGGGCAGTCATCGAATCCAGGGTCGACATTGAGAGCTTCATCGATTTCATCGCCTCCGAGTCCTGGGGACAGAACACGAGTTGGGCGCACAACCGGGAGTTCTGGCGTCCGCGCACCCCCAGCGGACGTTGGCAGTGGTTTCTGCCCGATATGGACCAAACGTTCCGCTCCTCGCAACTGGGCGGCAACGTTCTGTCCGAAATGCTTTCTTCGGATCAACTGCTGTCGCGACTGAAAACCAGCACGCAGTTCCGGCAGCGCCTAGCCCAACGCCTGGCGGCCCACGCCGATGCGACCTTCCGGCCCGTGCGCGTCCAAGGCCTCTTGGACACCATGGCCCATGAAGTGGAATCGGAGGTGCCGCGCCATGCAGCCCGATGGTCGAGCCTGGGCGGCATGAGTGCCTCCGGACGTGCCTCGGCCCTGGCCGACATGAAGAAGTTCATCGATGCCCGCTCCGATGGATTTTTGGAAGAGATCCAAAGCCGTCTCAGCCTGTCCCCCGCCGTCGCAGTGACCCTCGGGGTCAGCGGCCTGCAGCACGGACGAATCCTCGTCGAGGGCGTGCCCACCGAACCGGGAGTCCACCGACTCTTCCCCGGAATTCCACTCAGGCTCACGGCCGAAGCGGCCCCGGGTTTTCGCTTCGTCCGCTGGAATGGCACCACCGGCAATGCCAATGCCACGACTAACACCACGGCCAATATCACGCTCGTGCTGACCGGCACTGCCAGCCTCGCCGCCGAGTTCGCCCCATCCGAAGAACGGGTGATAGGCGGCACCCTCAAGGCAACCACTTCCCTCATCGCCGGAGCCACTTACTCGCTGGATTCAGACCTCATCATCCCGCCCGGCATCACCCTCAACGTGCCCGCGGGAATCACGCTGAACATGCCCGCTGGGCGGCACCTTCGGGTCCAAGGCACCTTGAACGTGACGGGCACAGTGGAGGCCCCGGTGCGTCTCCTCGGCCGCAACGGTGCGCGCTGGGGCGGCCTTAGTTTTGAAAATCCCGACGGGGCCAGCGTGCTGCGCCACCTCGTAATCCGCCAAGCGACGCGAGGCGCGAACCCACTGGCATTCCCCTCCGCGCTCTCCGGATTGAATGCGAACCTCCTCATCGAACACCTCGATATCGAGCACTGTGAAGGCCCGATCTTTTGCCGCGGTGGATCCATCGTCCTGCGTCATAGCCGGCTTCACACACCCTACACGGGCGACTGCATCAACGTGAAACGGGGAGCCGCGCTCATCGAGGACAGCGACTTCATCGGCGACAACGCCCCGGATACCGATGCCATCGACTACGACGGTGTCTTGGGAGGCGTTGTTCGGAATTGCCGCATCTATCGGTTTCAAGGGCCCAATTGCGACGGCATCGACATTGGCGAAGAAGCCCAGGACATTCTCATCGAGAACAACCGCATCTACTTCAATTCCGACAAGGGCGTCTCCGTGGGTCAAGGCTCCACGGTCATCATGAAGAACAACCTGATCGTCGGCTGCGCTCTGGGCGTGGGAGTAAAGGATGCCGGATCGCGGGTCACACTCGACCAGAACACCTTTGTCGACTGCGACATCGGCGTGGACGTGTACGAAAAGAACTTCGGTGTGGGTGGCGGATCGGCCTTCGTCACCAACACTCTCTTCTCCAAGAGTTCCATTGTTCCGGTACAGGTCGATGCCCTCTCCCAACTGGTGGTGTCCTACTCTCTTTCGGACACTGTTGCGATCATCGCTCCAGGATCCAACAACCTGCTCAAGGCCCCGCTGTTCGTCGCTCCGAGCTTGTTGGATTTTAGTCTCCAACCCACCTCACCCGCCCTCGATTCCGGTGATCCCGTCCATGCGACCGATCCCGACGGAACCCGCGCCGACATCGGGGCCCGCTACCAATACCAGGCCAGCGACTATCCTTACGCTCTCACCCCAACGGTGGTGATCGACGAACTCCTCGCTAACTCCGAAAGCGACCAAGACTGGATCGAACTCTTCAACCGCTCCTCCAACTCCGTGGATATCAGCGGCTGGTTTCTCAGCGACAGCGCGAGCGACCTGCGAAAATACCGCATCCCCTCCGGGACACGTCTCGAGCCCGGCGAGCGCATCGTGTTGAGTGAACAGCAGCATTTCGGCGTGGCGTCGCTAGATATTGGCCGGATCACCGGCTTCGCCCTCAGCGACGTGGGGGAGACCCTCTACCTCAGTTCGGCCATCGGTGATCACCTCACCGACTATCGCACCCAAGAGCGGTTTGGCGCATCACTCCCGGGTGAGACCTTGGGCAATTACCGCAAGGCCTCCACCGATTCCTGGAACTTCATCCCCTTGCAAACCCCGACTCTCGGCAAGGCCAACAGCGCACCGCGCATCGGCCCCATCGTGATCTCGGAGATCTTCTATGCAGCGACGACGGATCCCGACCTCGAGTTCTTGGAACTCCTCAACATCACGGCCACTCCCGTGCCCTTGTACGACAGCGTCCGAAGTGCTCCTTGGCGCATTACTGACGGGCTCGAACTGGAGTTCCCCTCCAACCCACCGCTCATCCTGGCCTCGGGCGAACGGCTAGTCCTGACGCGTAGCCTGTCTCACTTCAACG
>SXXZ01000321.1 GCA_005789375.1 Verrucomicrobiales bacterium
CCTGGCCATCAAGGCCCTCATCCGCCGCGAGTACGAGGCCCATCCGGGGCGCACCCAGGTCGCGGTGCTCATCGGACACCCCACCATTCCCCAAAGCGGCTGGGCCGCCGAAGATGGCCATGTGAATTGCCAAGATCCGGCGGGCATCCACCTGGGAGCCTGGCCGGCCGACCTTTTCTACGGCGACCTCACCGGAATTTGGACCGACACCCAATCCTTCAAGACCGGCTGCCCGGATTGCCCGCGCAGCCAATGCGCCTACTGCATCCTGGGCAACGAGGCGGGCGATGGCCGCTGGGACCAGAACGAACTCCCCCTAGAACCCGACGGCAGCGCCGGGCGCATCGAGGTGCCGCTGGGGCGCATCGACTTTGCCCGACTCTCCCACTTCGACAGCCGATTTGCTGATCTTAAGGGAAACCCAAAAAGTGCCCTCGAAGTCGAGGTTGCCCTACTGGACCGATACTTTGACAAGGTCGGGCGTTATCGACGCGGCCTACTCCCCTTCAAAGACTCGGCGATTGGATACGCGAATGTCTTGGGTGCACTGGTAGATCGGAATCTGGTGCACATCGCGCCACGCTTGGGCCAAATGGAACCTCTGACGTCGGCGGCTTGGAATACCGACCTCTTTCAGGAAGGACCGAGCATTCGCTGGGGCTTCCAGACCGACTACTCGCATTTCGGGGTGTTGGGGATGACCGGGGCGGCCAAGCCCGGACACAGCCACTTCGCCAAGAATGTCGCCTGGAAACGGCCGGGAGATATCCCACGGGTCGCCTTCCTCTTCGCCTTCGGCTCCTTTCTAGGCCAATGGTACAGCGGCTATGGCGAAGACTTCTTGCGAACCTGCCTGGCCTCCGAGAACTCGGTGCTGCTGGCCGGCACGGCTTACGCCTTCGCGCCTTGGATCACCGACCGTGTGCACGCCGGGGCACCGGTCCACGCCCTGCTCACCGATTCAGCCGCACGCAACGCCTCGGTGAATGCTCGACTCACCTACTTGCTGGGAGACCCCTGCTTGCTAGAACACCCCCTCCAGGCCCCATCGGCGTTCAAAGCCAAAACCCAAGCCGGAGTCACTGAACTCACCTGGAACGCCTCGCCCGAGACCACCGGCGGCTACCGCATCGATTCGGCCCTCGCCAACGACTCCGCCGCGTGGACACAAGTCCAAGAACTGCCACCGGAGACCACGCGACTCCGCCTGGAATCCAGTGCCGGCGGCAAAACCTTCCGGCTTCAAGGGCTGGGTACGGTGACCAATGGGTCGGGCCGGTATCGGCAGTGGACCGCCCCGAGCTATGCGAGGCCTTGATCCCGCCTTACCGGTGCCTTTTGGACCCCGCGTTTTGGTCTGGAACTGTTGGCCCTGTACCTGCTAGCTCTCGACTGGTTACTTTCCGCTTTGGATACCATGAAACTGTTTTATATCGGGTGGATACTCGGGATGGCATTGGGGTGGGTCCGTGGTGTCGCTGAGACACCCGACATCTTCTCCCTCACTTGGACCAACGGGCGGCCGTCCTTGGAGTTTCGCTTGGTCCCCTCAGTCTCAGAATACCGAGTCCGCGCCAGCGCCACGCTCGGGATGCCGGGTAGCACCGTAGTTGGAAAACAATTGGGTGCCCTCTGGACCGCCGAGGCGGCCGCAGCCGGTGATTCCGGCTTCTACCGCCTAGAAGCCCTACCGCTGGCCGCCGAGACAGTCCGCGCCAGCACGCTGCTCAACCGCATCGCCTACGGTCCGACCCCAGACGCTCTGGATCGGCTCGCCACCCTTGGCACCGACGCCTACATCGAGGAGCAGCTGGCGCCGGAGAAAATTTCAGAGAACCTGGACGAATCCACCGAAACCGAGCCGGTTTGGCGGAAAGTTACCATCACGGGCACGGGCTCTTCCTCCAAACTCTACGTGTACCTGAACGGTGCTGGTGACGCTTACCTCGACGACTTCCGCCTGGTCGCTGGCACCACCGACAACGGCACCACTGCCAATCTGCTTATTAACGGCGACTTCGAGCAACCGCTGGGGAGAGCCAACTGGACCACCACCACCAACACCCTCAATTCGGCCCGCACCACCGACTACGTGCATGGAGGTAATGCTTCCTTCCATCTCGTTCTCAATGCCGCTGGAAGCACCGGAACCGACGCGGTGGTGCAGACTATTCCCACGACACTCAACGCTTCGATGCCCTACACGCTGAGCTTCTGGTACCTCGCCCAACCTTCGACTCGACAACTGACGGTGCGGCTCAGCGGCAGCGGCATTGTTGCGACCGTCCCGCTGCAGGGAGATGCCGAATCGCCCATCCCCTACTATGCCCGACTCCAAGAGGGTTCGGCCTCCATCGGTGACTTGCGCGCCTGGCACGTCCACCACGCGGTTCAATCTCAACGCCAACTGGCCGAGGTCTTTCAGCAATTCCTGGAGAACCACTTTGTCACCGAATACTCCAAGGGGTTGATCTACTTCGATGACCGGGCCGGATTGCCCAATGCCTGGTCGGGCCCCGAATCTACCCGGCAGGAATTCAAAGAAAACCTCCGCTGGCGGCAGGCCTTCCTGAATCCGCAATGCACCTTCCACGACCTCCTGAAGATCAGTGTCGAAAGTCCGGCCATGATCATCTACCTCGACACCGTCCTGTCCCGAGGAGACTACGACACCGCCACCAAGACCAACCGCATCGCCAACGAAAATTACGCGCGCGAATTGTGTGAACTTTTCGCCTTCGGCGTGGACAACGGCTACGAGCAAGGCGACATCGAACAAATTTCCCGGGCTTGGACCGGATGGACCGTCGAACTCCTCGCCACCAATCAGGCAGCGAACCCCTTCGCAACCCGGACCACCACGATGATCACCTCTGGGCTCACCAACGCCACAGAGCGCAACAGCGTGACCAACCTGTTGGGACTTTGGTCCTTCCGCTACCGGACCGATCGCCATGATCCCCGGATCAAGTGGGTCTTCTACGAACGGGATGCCAAAGGAAACATCCTCACCAACTCGCCCAAAACTGTTCCTGCTCGGTTTGGTCCTCCGTGGGCGGGGCGGCCGTACGGACTGAAACTCAGCAACGGCTCCACCACCAACGGCATCCAAGACGGTTATCAAATCGTCCGGCACATGGCCGATCAACCCTTCACCCAAGAATACCTCTCGGTGAAGCTTTGCCGCCTGCTGGTGCACGACAATTTCCACCACGGCTACGACTTTACCGATGCCGAGACCTCGCCCGAAGAGTCGCTGGTCCACGACTGCATGCTGGCCTGGGAGAACCCCACAAACGGGGGCCCCAAAGGTCAGATGCGTGAGGTCCTGAGGGTCCTCCTCAAGAGCGATCTCTTCCGCAACCCCAACACGGCAGCCGCCAAGGTGAAGACTCCTTTGGAATTTGCGGCTTCCACGTTGCGAGCCTTCCGCGCCTCCAAACCCGATGGATCCCGCACTGCGAGCGCCGACGCGCCCAGCCTCGTGGCCTCCGGTGGATTGCTCGACCGGGCGGGCCGGATGCGCCTCTTCGACCGGGCCGAACCCGACGGATACGCGGAGGACGCCGGTGGTTGGATTAGTGCCGGCACACTCAGCGAGCGCTTGCGCTATGTGCAGTCGTTGGCTCTGGCTGGCGCCGGCTTGGCGACGGGCACTGGCGTCCGCAGCTCGCCCGATTCTCTGGGCTCAAGCCGGATAGATCCCTCAGCACTGCTGGCGCTCCGCCTGACCAACGGAGCCAACCGTTCTGCCGAAGCGGTCACCGATTACCTGCTCCGGTTGCTATTTCCCTCAGAAGGATCCGCCAACCTCAGCCAATACCGGGCCCTGAGCATCCAGTTTCTCAACACCACCGACAATGGCACCACGCCCTCCGAGTTCGCGAACTTGGTTCCCGGAACCAAGGACTACGACACCCGTGTGCGTGGCCTCGCCGCCCTACTGCTGAGTTCACCCCGTTTTCAGGAACAATGAGGTCCGGCACTGAAAATCGCTTCAACTCCTGCGCCATGAACACGCCCCAAATCCTCACCCGCCGAAACTTCTTCAGCACCGCCACCGGCCTGGCAGCTACGGCCGCCCTGAGCTCGCTGACCGACGTTCCACTCTTCGTCCAAAAGGCGCTCGCAGAAGGCGGGCTCGGACAGCCCGGCACCAATGGTCGCGTCAAGAAACTGCTCTTCATCTTTCTGCGCGGGGCCAATGACGGACTCAACAACGTCATCCCCCACGGCGACGACGCCTACGGCCCCAAAATCCGGGACAACATCGCCATCCCAGTCGATCCCGCGCAAAGCTGGAATGTGCAGGGCAAAGCGTTGTTTCCGGAAGCGGGCACAAACGCAGCCACCTTCGCCTACCCCTACTCGCTCCCGCTGGGCAATGGATTTGCCGGACTGCATCCCGCTCTCAAATTCCTGATCCCGGTCTACAATGCCGGCGAATTGGCACTCATTCACCGGGTGGCCTATCCGCAACAATCGCGTTCCCACTTCGATTCTCAATCCTACTGGGAAACCGGTGCCCCCCGGACCAACATGGTCAAAGACGGCCTGCTCTACCGAGCCATGGTTGAATCAGGGCGTCCGGGAAAGAACTCGCTGACTGGGGTTTCCTTCCAAAACTCGCTGCCACTCCTCCTGCGGGGATCGCGCTCAGCGATGACCAATCTTTCAGACCCGACCCGCTACGATTTGCTGGGGGTACCCAATACAGCCGACGGCAATCTCAAGACCGCCCGCGCACTCCAGGCAGCCACGGGAGCCACCTTCCCCGACAAAGCCAACCGAGATCTGCTCCAACAGCAATACGAGAACATGCGACGCACGCTGGAGATCTTCGCTGGCATCGATTTCAGCGAGGCCGGCAACACCTTCGTCGACAACCAAAACTCGGACGGCAACAAACCTTATTCGCTGTTCCCGACCACCAACGCGAAGAATGGTACCGGACCTTCCGGAGCAACCAATCCAGGCTACGTGGTCCCCACCTCCGCCTACGGCTACTTCAACCAACTCACGTCGGCCGCCCTGGTCCTCAACAAAACTGACGCCTTGGTGGCCGGCACTCAAATCGACGGTTGGGATACCCACAGCAATCAAGGCGGAGCCACCGGCGCCCACGCGAACTTGTTGCAGCGGGTCGGTTGGTCGATTTACGCGCTCCGGCAGTATTTCCGCCAGTACGCCGACCAGTGCCGCTGGGATGACCTGGTCATTGTGACCTTGTCGGAATTCGGTCGCACCACCATTGAGAATTCAGACAACGGTACCGACCACGCCGAGGCCAGCGTCATGTATGTCGCCGGCGGCGGCATCAAGGGGTTGCGCACCGACGCCACCGGCAAGGTTACTCACAGCGGTGTCTTCAACTGCGGCCCGTCGGATCCGGTGGCCTGGCAGACGGGCATGAATGGCTCGATGTTCCAGAGCACCGGCCGCTACTTGCAACGGGCCACCGATTTCCGCTCAGTGATGGGCAAGGTGATCCGCGATCATCTCGGGGCCAGCCAAGAGCAACTCAACCGCATCATCCCTGGCTACGCCGCCGCCAACCAAAGCCTCAAGTCCGGAGGGATCCAAGCCCAGGACAAGGTCCGCGTGACCGGCGAGCCCGACTTGATCTGAGCCGGATATCGTCTTTCCGCGACGGGCTCCATCACGGTGAAGTGATCCACCCCTTACTGCCGGTGGATATTGAACCAGACGTTGCAATAGGCGCATCGGGTATCGCCCCTGGGCGAAACCTCGGATGCATCCTGAATTCGCGCTCCACAAGCCGTGCATTGATAGGCCTCCCGGGCAGGCTTCTCGTTGTTGACCCGTTCCGAGGCAGCGGTTTGGGCATTTGCCTCCGAATCAGCATCCGAGTCCGGCCAGCTTACGGGCTCCAGCGCCTGTTCCCAACCCTTTAACCGAAAGAGCGACAGGGCCGAGCGGACAAAAGCGATACCCAACAGAAAAACCACCAAAGCGACAACGATGGGAACCGCACGAAAGGTGAGGTCTACCGAAGCTCCAGAGGCACGCAGTGTCTTCACATAGAAGAAAACGGTGACTGCGGCCAAACCGATCATGGACAACCCCATCACCAGATAGAGATGACGAACGACGGCAAACCCTCGGGAAAAACCCCTCTTCGAGAAAAGTCTGAGAGTACGGCGCAGCGGGGCTTTAAGAAGGTTCATCGAATATCTCTCTAATCGAAATGTTTACCCGCCAACTCCTTGGGATGGAAGGGCTCTGATTCCACTGCTTCTTTGACCCTCCCGAGACGGCCCCATGACCCCTCCTCACAAGCAGGCCGAGTTCAAGAAAAGGCCTCGGCCGGCTTGAAATCTTCGGGCTGGCGGTCGACAACTCCCCGGTGACTTCGATCAAGTTCGGCACCTCCGGTTGGCGTGGGCTCATCGCCCGGGACTTTACCTTCGAAAACGTGCGGTTCGCCGCGCAAGGCATTGCCGACTACTTGCTCGAGGAAATTAAATTGGCTGGAGACAGTGGCTCTTCGCAAAAACGGGAAGTCATCATCGGTCACGACACCCGTTTCCTGGGCCGCGAATTTTCCTTGGCCGTGGCTGAAGTGCTGGCCGCCAACGGGCTGGTTCCCGTGCTCTGCCAGCGCGACGCACCGACCCCGGTCATCGCCCACGCGATTCGAGTGCGCAAGGCCTTGGGCGGCATCAACATGACCGCCAGCCACAACCCGGCCGAATACCAGGGCCTCAAATTTAGCGGGTCCAACGGAGCGGCCGCTCCGCCCGAAGTCACCGGCCGCATCGAAGGCCACATCCGCCACCGTCAGGAATCGGGCTGGACCTTCCAGGCCGGATTGGTCGGCTCGTTCCGCTGCAAGGAGGTCGACCCGACCCCGGCCTACCTCAAGCAGCTCCGCAAACACATCAACTTCGCTGTCATCAAGAAGGCCAAGCTCAAGATCGCCGTCGAATTGATGTACGGGACCGGCCGCGGGTACCTCGACACGCTGCTCGAGGAAGACGGTGGGGCCAAGGTCCTCCGATTCCACGACACATTAAATCCCAGCTTCGGCGGGCATCATCCGGAACCCAATGCCGAGGGCATGGCGCCGGCTCGCGAGGCGATTCTGGCGGGCAAGGCGACGCTGGGCTTAGGCCTCGACGGAGACGCCGACCGCTTTGGCATCGTGGATCGCGACGGCACGTGGATCACCCCGAACCAAGTACTGGCCCTGGCATTGTATCACCTGAAGAAGAACCGTGGCTGGACCGGTGCGGTGGTGCGCACGGTGCCGACCAGCCACCAAGTCGATGCGGTGGCCGAGCTGTTGGGAGTGCCCGTCCACGAGACCCCCGTGGGCTTCAAATTCATCGGGGCCCTGATGGAATCGGAACCCATCATCGTGGGTGGCGAAGAGTCCGGAGGTCTCAGCGTGAAGGGTCACTTGCCCGAGAAGGACGGCATCCTGGCCTGCCTGCTCATGGCCGAGTTGGTGGCCACCGAGAAGAAGCCCCTGATGAAGATCCTGGCCGATCTGGAGAAGAAGACCGGCGAGTTCCACACCACCCGCATTAACGTGGCTATCCCGCCTGATAAAAAAGAGGCACTGCTCCAGCGACTGGCCGCGGGTCTCGGCCAGGTCGGCACAGCCAAGGTGGAGCAATTCATTACCACCGACGGCTTTAAATTCTTACTCCCGAACCGCGAGTGGGTCGCCTTCCGCGCCAGCGGCACCGAGCCATTAATCCGCTGCTACATCGAGGCCAAGTCGGCCGCCCAGCTCAAGAAGCTCGAGAAGGCCTGCCGCGCTCTGCTGCTGGCCTGAGAGGGCTACGAGGCTTTGCCCGCGCTTCCGAAGCCCCGGGCACCGAGCTCCCGATCACTCAAGCCAACACGGCCTGAACCACCTCGCCGTGGACGTCCGTCAAACGACGCTCGAGGCCGTTGTGGTAGTAAGTGAGGCGCTGGTGATCGAGTCCGAGTAGGTGCAGGATTGTGGCGTGGAAGTCATGGACGGTGACCACGTTCTCGATGGATTTGTATCCGAACTCATCGGTGGCGCCGTGGCTGAAGCCTTTTTTGACACCGGCTCCAGCCATCCAGCAGGTAAACCCGGCAGGATTGTGGTCGCGTCCCTGAGAACCCTTTTGGAACGTCGGCATGCGACCAAATTCGGTGCACCAGACCACCAGTGTGTCTTCCAACAGGCCGCGCTGACGCAAGTCGATGAGCAAGCCGGCCGTCGGCTTGTCGAGGACCGGCCCGTGCATGCCGTACTGACTGGCAATGTCCTTGTGGCCATCCCAGTTGCTCACGCCTTCGCCGCCGGTTTGGTAGGCACCATTGAAGAGCTGCACGAATCGCACCCCTTTTTCGACGAGCCGGCGGGCGAGGATGCAGTTGCGTGCGTAGGCCGCCCGCGTGTCCTTGATCTTGGTGCCGCCTTCATCTGCTCCGTAAAGGCGCAGGATGTGTTCGGGCTCGCTGGATAAGTTAGCAACCTCCGGGACGGTGAGCTGCATGCGGGCAGCCAATTCATAACTGGCAATTCGCGCGGCCAGCTCAGTGTCACCCGGAAATCGCTCAGCGTGCCGTTCATTCAGGCGTTGGAGGAAACTCCGCGTGGCGCTGTCGCTGGAAGCCGCCACACCGCCGGGTCGTGCCAGATTGCGAATCGGGTTTGTGGCATTGAACTCCGTACCCTGAAAGGCCGCTGGCAAGAATCCGGGAGCCCAGTTGTTCACGCTGTTCTGGGGCTTCCCGCGCGGATCAGGAATGGCAACATAGGCGGGCAGGCTCTGGTCATCGCTGCCCAGCGCGTAGGTCATCCACGCCCCCATGCTGGGAAAGCCATCGAGCGCGTTGCCGGTGGACATGTAGTTCTCGCCGGGGCCGTGTGTGTTGGTCTTCCCCTGCATCGAGTGGATGAAGCACATCTCATCAACCAAATCGCCCAGGTGCGGCAGTAGGTCGGAGGTCATCTTGCCGCTCTGACCGCGCGGACGAAACTCCCACGGACTCTTGTTGAGCGCACCTTGCTCGCCTTGGAAGGTGATGAGTTTCTCAGTGCCCGGCATGGGCTGACCGTGCCGACGGATTAACTCTGGCTTGTAGTCGAAGGTGTCGAGTTGGCTGCAAGCTCCGCTGCAAAAGATCACCAGCACATTCTTAGCGCGCGGGCGGAAGTGGGATTGCCTCGCCCCGTAAGGTTGTCCGGGGTCGATTAGGGGCCGGAGCGGCTCCCGACGGTCTGCGTTCTGAGCGAGCAATCCCTGGCGCCCCAGGAGATGGGTCAAGGCTATGGAACCGAGCCCGAGGCCGGTGTCGCCCAGGAAGCGACGACGATTCAGCAGCGGACTTTGGAAAGCAGGGGGGATCGGTGCACTCATGGAATGAAGAGGAACTCGTTGGCATTGAGGACCCCGCGGCAGAAAGCCGGCAATCCCTCGGAACGAACGAAGGCCATCGCCTCCTCCGCCTCGGCGCGCTGCGGAGTTCGGTTGAAGGCCAATTGCCACGCCGCCCGGACCTGAGACTCCGGTTGCTCGCCCGCCTCATGCCGAAGCCGGTCAGCAAAGGTCCGGGACTGGTCGAGAATAAATCGACTATTGAAAAGGTTCAGTGCCTGCAACGGCGTGGTGGAAACGCTGCGCTTGGGCACCACCAAACTGCCGTCCGGACAGTCGAATGCTCCAAAGATGCCATCTTGCTCCATGCGCACCTTGAAGGCGTACACCATGCGGCGTGTGTCGGCAGGCCCGAACGCCTCCTTGGGATGGTAGTGATAGACATTCTCCCGATCCACCACATGCAGGTAGAAACTGGGGCCTCCGCGGGCACGGTCTAGATTGCCACTGACGGCCAAAATACTATCGCGAATTCCCTCAGCCTCGATGCGCCGCGGAGGAAAGCGCCACAACAACCGGCTGCCCGCATCCACCGCCAGAGCCTCTTTGCGGGGCAGACCGGATTGCTGCCAGGTGGCCGAGGACACGATGCGCCGTTGAAGGTGCTTGAGGCTCCAACCGTGCTCAATCAAGTCACTCGCCAGCCAATCCAACAATTCCGGATGCGTGGGCTTGGAACCATTCCGGCCGAAATCGTTGGGAGTGTTAACCAGCCCCACTCCGAACTGATGCTGCCAGATGCGATTAACGATCACACGGGCCGTCAGGGGATTGTCTGGACGGGCGATCCAGTCCGCCAAGGCAAGCCGACGCTCGCGCTCGGGAGCGTTGGTGGACAACACCAGCGGTTGGAACAATGCCAATGTTCCCGGCGACACGGTTTCCCGTTTCAGCAGCGGATCCCCGCGGTGCAAACGATGGGTCGCTCCGGGTTGAGAAAAAGTTCCGGAGTAAATGGACGGCGCCTTCGAAAGGGACTCTCTCTCCTTGCGGGCTAATTCCAGTTCCGCCAGCCAGCGTCTCCCCTGAGACGCCTCGGATTCGGCGAGGCCTTCAAAGCGGTACACCGGCCCAGCGGGCTGGGTGGATTCTCCGGCGAAGGGAGTCCGATCATCGGAAGTCGCCACGGTCTTCCAGACTCCAGATTCTGTCGCCACTTCGATGCGGTACTGGGTGATCAGGCGATCTTTGAAGTTCCCTTCCCGATCACGCCCCCAGACCACGCGACCAATGCGCTCGGCCTTGGGGAATTCTAATTGAACCCAACCCTTGCCCGCCTCGCTGGAAATCCACGAACGGGTATTGCCAGGGCGACCATCATTCAAATGCTCCAACTTATGGATCTCGTACCCAGCCAAACTCCCTGAGGCCGTGGCTTTGGTTCCTACTGAGGCCAAGGCCACATTGTGGTCGCCCGACCAAACTTCGAGTTCGTCGATGCACGGTTCGCCCCCCGTCGTGGCAAGAATGGTAAAACGCACACGCCGCGCGTCGGTGACCGTGAACCGATCTTCATTTTGCCGAGCGACCACCGCCGGCCGCCGGTCTGCCGGGGCCGTCGGGGACCCAGTCAACGACCTCGGAATGAAGACTTCGAGCCGCTTCTGTAGGTCTTGGATCCGCCCTTCGATACGGGCTACCCCCTGTGCCCGTTCGGGCGACAAGGGCAGCGAGCGTTCGCCGTGTTGGACGCCAGAGAAAATGGCCGCCATCGAGTAGTACTCGGTATGGGTAATGGGATCGAACTTGTGCGTGTGGCAGCGAGCACAACCCAAGGTAAGCCCCATGAAGGAGGTGCCGGTGGTGCCCAGCATGTCATCGATTTCATCGGCCCGTTGCTGAGCGGTCAGAGTGATGTCTGGGCTCTTAACGATATCCACCGGACCACCGACTAGGAACCCGGTCGCCACGTCCCTGCCCAGCGCGTCTCCGGCAATTTGCTCGCGTATGAACTGGTCGTAGGGCTTGTCGGTGTTGAAGGCCTCGATCACATAGTCTCGGAACCGCCAGGCGCTCAACCGCTCTCGGTTGGTCTCAAAACCATTGCTCTCGGCGAACCGGATGACATCGAGCCAATGGCGTCCCCAGCGTTCTCCATAGCGGGGATCCTCGAGCACTCGATCCAACAATCGCTCCCAAGCTCGAGGCTGCACGTCAGCCACAAACGCGGACAACTCGTCTGGAGTCGGCGGAACCCCCAACATCACCAGATACAACCGCCGAATGAGCGTCGCACGATCGGCCTCGACCGAAGGCGTCAACCCACTCTCGGAGAGACGGGCTTGAATAAAGGTATCCACCGGATTGGCCGCATTGGCCGAGATTTTGGTGGAAGGAATAGCCGGTCGGACCACCGGCAGGAATGCCCAGTGTTGGTCTGCCGGCGGAGCTTCGGCCGCGCCCAGTGCCAGCGACCACAACGAAGCGATGCTCAGCCATTTTAGGAGTTTTCTTCCCGCTTCACCCACCGGGGTTCTGGATGCCTTCGATGGATTCATACGTTTCCTATTCTTTGGTCTCCGAGGACACCGCACGAATTGTCGCAATGCGCCCCTTGGCCATGCGCTTGAGGGTCAGCTTTAGATCGCCCTTTTCGGCCGCCACCATGCGTTCAAAGTCAGCGACCGTGGACACCGGCTGGTCCTGAATGTGGGTGATCAGTTCGTAAGGCTTCACACCTGCGACGCTGGCGCGCCCGCCGGGCTCGATCCGCGAGACCACCACCCCGGGCTCGTCGGCCTTGCGCTGGATGTAGCGGAGCACATCGTAGGTGAGGTTGCGCACCGTGATTCCTAGACTCTCGGACTTAAACCGTGCCGCCGACTCATAATGTGTCGGCCCCGGAACCACCTCGAACTCTTGGGTAAGCAGTTTGCCTTCCTCGACAAAGTCGGCCGTGAAACGGGTTCCGAAGCCCAGATCGGTCAGGGCCCGCGTCACTGGTGTCTCGACCGGCGGCCACGGAGTAAAAATCCGCTCGAAGAATTGATCGCGAATCTCATCCAAGCGTTCCCACGGAAAGCCCTGGGCGCGCGCGAAGTCTTCCTCAAGTTGGATTTCGATGGGCACGGGCTGCGAGGCGGCCCGCAGGCGCAGCATCACCATGCCCGCCTTGATGCCCGCCTTGGCCGCGGGTGAATCGGGATGGATGTAGGTGATGAGCCCGCCGGTCTGGCCGTCGCGCGTCTGGTCGGACACCTGATTGGCGCGGGCTAGTTCGCGGGTCAGCGGCTGCAGTTCGACCCCGAGCCAGGCCAATCGGTTTTCGTCGGCCTCCGACACCGGAACATTGGCCGGATCGGCCGTCTCAGGCAGGCGACGAACGGCCTCCGCCAATTGGCGCGCAGTCGTCAACTGACGGCGACCGGCGAAGGGATCGCGAACACCGCCCAATAGTTCCCGACGGGTGACTGGCAGGGCGTGGAGAGCGCGATCCATCGTAAAGAGAAAGGTGTCCTTCACCTCCGGGTCGGGCAGCTCAGGATAGGCCTCCATTCGGGCACCCACCCGGACACCGGCGATCCGGGACTCGTGGAAATAGGACGAGCGTGTTTCGCCCCGCAAATCTACCTCAGCCCGCAACATCAGTTGCCCCATGAGGTCGGCCGGATGCGTCGTATCGATACGCAACGCATCGCCGAGAGGTTGTTCAGGTTCCATCACCAGGACCCCAAAATCTCGGAGAGAGGCGATGAACTTGGCGGTGACGGGCGGCTTGCCGTCCCTCTGGATGGAGGCGCGCTCCAATCGAGCGGTCAACCCACTCTTGAGCGCCGCCAACACCGCCACGCGACCTCCGGGCAAGAGTACGCCCAACTCATTGCGTTCGGTGGCCGATTCGTCGGATTCCTCGTCGCCGCGATTGCGTGCACGCATTGGGTTCTGGCCCGGGGTCACCTTAGGACTGCGGAAACTCAGGCGGACGCGCACCAACGCCTGAGCGGTCAAACTCTCCAGTTCCTTCAATTGGGAGGCAAAGGCGGCGGCCTCTATCCTCTTCCAGGCCATGGGATTGCCGCGCCACCGGTTGTCGGCATCGAGCCGATGGTTCATCACAAGTCCCAACGGCCGCCCCTGGGCGCTTAGTGCCACTCCCTGATGCTCCAAAACCCGAAGAGCCTTTCCGGACTCAGTCTCGAGGTATTGGCCACCCCACGGCAGCGCCACGCGGACCATTTGTCCGTCTTGGCGGTAATAGCTAACCAATGCGGCCGGAGCTTCAGTGCTCTTGGCTGGAAATTCGATGGGCTTAGTGCCGGCGATCGGTTGATCGAGGGTCAGAACAAAGGCCCATTGATCCACGCCGTAAGCCGTAATGCGGGCGGTGGATCGGTGGGCCCCTTGCCGGACCACGATGGTCTTGATGAATCGCGGATGCACACAGGGATCCATCGCCACCACGGTCGTGGGGCCCACCAGGAAACCGGTGGTTTCCAGAGGGCGCTCGTCAGCGACCAAGTCGGCCAAGCTATTGGCCCGCGGCCCGGTGGAACGCGGATCCTGATCGAGAATCCCATGCGGGGCGTCGCCCCGGTCAAATTGCAGGGTAAACTCTACCTGCATCAAACCCGGCGAAACCGCGGCGATCCATCGAGCGGGATCTTTGCTCGAAGGGGCCGCCGCCAGAGGCAGGGCTAACGCCAGTAGGAGCAACAGGAGGCGTGTCATGTGGCGTGAAATTAAGCCACATTTCCCCAACCTCCAACGTCCAACTTTGCATCTCGCACGGACCGCCCCGAGCACGCACCAACGAGCACTCCGCAAAGGCCCGCGCTACCAGTTCAACGCCTGCAAGCGACGGGAAACCTCTTCAGCATTAGCTCTACTATTGAACCCGCTCACACGGAACCACCCTTCGCC
>SXXZ01000322.1 GCA_005789375.1 Verrucomicrobiales bacterium
AAGCTTGAGCCCGCCGGGGGAATCTGTGATCCCCTTGCCACCATCATTGCCGCCATCGATTCCGGAGTTAGCCCCACCCCAGATTTGCTGGATGGTAATGTTGGTGTGGACGAGTTGACCGTTGAAATACATGGAGACCAAGGGCTTCTCGACGAGCTTGCCCTCCTTGAAGCGGGCGGCTCGGAAGTTGATGTCGTAGGCGTTCCACTTTCCGGTGCCATTGTAGGCGTGGTAGGGGGAGGGCGTTTCATTAATCACCGCGGCCATACCGTGCGGGGTTTTGTCGCCATCGAGCACCTGAATCTCGTAACGGTTCTGCAAGTACACGCCGCTGTTTCCGTTGGGTTTTGCGATCCGGAACTCCACGTGCAGTCGGAAATCACGAAATTCTTGAACGGTCACCAAATCGGCCGTGCCGAACTTGCCGCCGTCGGAGACCCGGTCATCGGTCATCATCACTGTGCCGCCATCCACGGGATCTTCGACGATGGGCCACTTGATCGGCAGCGAGGACTTGAAGCCGGGTCCCTTCCAGTAGGTCCACTTGGAATGGAGCATTTCCTTGGACCCATCAAAGAGCACTTGGGAGCCTTTCTCTGGTTTGGCTCCGACACCGACATGGGGCGAGGCGGCCCAGGCACCGGCAGTCGAGGCGAAGGTGAGGGCGAGGACAGTGAGGGTCTTTAGGGCATTCATCGCGGGAGGAATTAGTGCGAAACCCTCCGCCGCGAAACAGGCCGGAGTCAACCGAACGATTGAAGGGACACGTCGCAAGGAATCGACGGCGACTTGCGCCCGGCCCGGTTGATCGCACACTGGGCCTTGTCATGGGTGATTTTTCGGAGGCTGCGCTAGTGCTGCTGGGACACGGGTCGACGGTGAACGCCGATTCGGCGGCCCCGACTCATCAACATGCCGATGAACTGCGCCGGCGCGGGATTTTCGCCCAGGTGCTAACCGGCTTCTGGAAGGAGCACCCGGCTTTTTCCGGGGTGCTGCGCGGAGTCTATGCTCCGCGGGTGTTCGTGGTTCCGTTATTCATCAGCGAGGGCTACTTCACCGAAGAGGTGATTCCGCGCGAACTCGGTTTGGCCGAGCGCGGTCAGACGCTCTTCCCGAAGATCCAACAGAAGAATGGTCGCCAAATTCATTACTGCGGCCCCGTGGGTACCCACGCTCGCATGACGGAGGTGATCTTGGCTCGGGCCCAAGAGGCGGTGGGTTCGGGGCCGGAGGTTCCTTGCCTGTCCGAGAGTTCTCTGTTCATCGCCGGGCATGGCACGAGCAATAACGAGAACTCGCGACGCGCGATCGAGGACCAGGTGCTACTTATCCGGAAACGAGGGCTCTACCGGGATGTCCATCCGATCTTCATGGAAGAAGATCCCCGCATCGCCGATGCCTACACGCTGGGTGAAACTAAAAATCTCATCGTGGTGCCCTTCTTCATCAGCGATGGCTTGCACAGCTACGAGGATATCCCGGTGATGTTGGGGGCCTCGGCCGAGTCGGTGCAGGAACGCTTCCAACGCGGGGAGCCCACGTGGATCAATCCCACGACCCTCCAGGGCAAACGAGTCTGGTACGGTCGCAGCATCGGAACGGCGCCGATGATGGCCGATGTGGTGATGGATCGGGTGCGTGAAAGCGCGGCGTCTATGGGGATGGGATAAAGAGCGGATGAGGAGAATTGCTTGCCCGATGGGCTTCCCCTTTTGCTTGCGACCTCGGGTGGTCTAACATCTCCCCGGTATGAAGTGGTTTCCTTGGTTGACGTCGGCATTCCTCGCCGCAGCCCTCGCTCTGGGTTTGCTTGGCTGCAAGCCACAGGCCCCTGCTGCGACGGTGGGTGGGTCTTCGGTTGAAGAAACACCCCGAGAGTATTCGGTCCGCGGAGTGGTGCGGCGGGTGGAGCCTGAGCGGCGTTCGGTGGTGGTGAAGCACGAGGAGATTCCCGGTTTCATGCCGGCCATGACCATGCCCTTCGATGTGAAGGAGGCGAAGGAACTCCAGGGGCTAAAACCCGGTGACCGAATCGGTTTCCGCATGCTGATTACCACCAATGATGGCTGGATCGACCGTATCCAGGTTTTCGGCTCCGACACCAATGCCGTGGCTACGCCTCCGCCGGTGCGGGTCTCTTCTTCGGTGCCTTTGCTGGAGGCAGGATCGTTGCTACCGGACTACACGCTGACCAATGAGTTGGGGAGGGTGATTCGGTTGTCGGAGTTTCGGGGGCAAGTGTTGGCCTTCACGTTCATTTTCACTCGTTGCCCTTATCCTGATTTCTGTCCGCGGATGACGGACCTTTTTGCCGGAGTGCAGAAAAACTTGGCAGGCCAGTCCGATGCGCCGAAGAACGTGAAGTTTCTGTCGATCTCGTTCGACCCGGAACACGACAGTCCGGAACTCCTCCGAGCTTATGGGGAGCGCTACAATTACAATCCATCTCGTTGGACGTTGGCGACGGGTGCCTGGGATCAACTCGAACCGCTGACCGGCCATTTTGGTCTGCTCTTTGGGCGTGATGTGCCACCCGAGAAGATGGAGCACAATTTGCGCACTGTGGTGGTTCGGCCCTCAGGGAAGATTCAGGCGATCCTTCCGAGCAATGAGTGGCAGTCGGAAGATCTGATCCGGGAAATTCGTGCGGCGGCGGCGGCGGAACCGACGACTCGGGCTCAGGGACGGTAAGCGCTGGATGCACCAGGGTGCGGGTAAACTTCCGCTGAAGCCGGACGGGATTGGGAGCCGGGGAGGTCGTGGGTCCGGGTGGTTTCAGGCGGGGCTGGCTCTTCGGTGGATGCTCCGCGGGATCAATCCTGCGCTCGCAGGGAGACTCGTTGAGTGATGCTTTCGCGCTGCGCGCGAGGGGTTTTATTGCTTTCGCACTGCGCGCGAGGGGCTTTGTTGTTCGCCTCCTACGCTCGCTCCAGATCGATCCCGCTGTGCATCGGTTCAATCTATATTCCCCTAACCCCTGACATCTGTCCCCTGTCCCCTGTCCCCTGTCCCCTGTCCCCTGTCACTGGCGCCACTGGGGCGAATCCGTCTGGGGAGTTCGGGAGGGCTCCGATGCGGAACCCTCCCGGGCGAACGATCTCCACCGATGCTGGTGGACTACTTTTTCTTGCCGAACTTCTTGGCGGCGGGGGCCTTGAGGCGCTTGAACTCTTTTGTGAGGTTGGTCAGCGAGGCCTCGATTCCCATTCGCTCCAGGGAACTGGCTCCGACGAAGCCTACGACATCGGTGTTCTTCATCACGCGATCGGCGTCGGCGGGTGTGTTGATGGGGCCGCCATGGCACAAGAAGAAGATGTCTTTCCGAACTCGGGAGGCGGCGTCGATGATTTCTTGGGTGCGCTGGAGGGTGAAGTCCCAACTCACTACGGCGTTCTGGACGCCGATGCTGCCGCCGACGGTCGTTCCGACGTGGGCGATGATGGCGTCAGCCCCGGACTTGGCCATTTCAACGGCTTCTTCAGGGGTGCCGACATAGACGATGGAAAAGAGGTCCATTTTCCGGGCGAGGGCGACCATTTCATATTCTTTCTTCACGCTCATGCCGGTCTCTTCGAGTACGCCTCGGAAATGGCCGTCGATGATGGTGTGGGTGGGGAAGTTGTTCACGCCGCTGAACCCCATCTCTTTGACCTTGCCCAACCAGTGCCACATGCGGCGGCGGGGATCGGTGGCGTGGACGCCGCAGATGACGGGCACTTCTTCGACGACCGGAAGCACTTCGTACTCACCGATTTCCATGGCGATGGCATTGGCATCGCCGTAGGCCATCATGCCGCAGGTGGAGCCGTGACCCATCATACGGAAGCGGCCGGAGTTGTAGATGATGATGAGGTCGGCACCCCCCTTCTCGATGAATTTGGCGCTAATGCCCGCGCCTGCGCCGGCGGCGATGACGGCGTCGCCTTTCTTGATGGTGTCCATCAGGCGCTCGCGGACTTCTTTGCGGGTGTAAGGATTTCCTTTGCCGGTCCAGGGATTGGGCATGGTCTTAAAACGAAAACAGGTTGTTACAAACGGGGTCTAATGAAGCGCTCAAGTGTCTATCTTGGCCATGCTGCGAAGGCACGATTCCTTATTCCGAAACCAACGAGGCGCTCGCGCTCGAGACCG
Source organism: Verrucomicrobiales bacterium (assembly GCA_005789375.1). The sequence continues at coordinate 4,135 of SXXZ01000322.1, forward strand.
GCCCGGTCCAAGGTTTCCATCGATGAGCCGCATCGAATCCAAACTGGCCGAACTCGGCATTACTTTGCCCGCTCCGCCGCCTCCGGGCGGGAACTACCTGCCCTTTCGTATCGAGGGCAAGACGTTGTATCTGCCCGGGGCGATCGCTAGCCGGGAAGGGAAGGTTCAATACGCCGGCAAGGTGGGTGAGAATCTCACGATCGAAGAGGGCTATGAGGCGGCCAAGTTGTGCGCGCTCAATTTGCTGGCCTGCGCAAAACTAGGTCTGGGCGATCTGGATCGCATCGACCACGTGATTTCCGTCAGCGGCTACGTCAATTGCGTGGCCGGATTCCCGGACAGCCCCAAGGTCATTAACGGGGCCAGCGATTTGCTGGTGGCCTTGCTCGGAGACGATGGGCGACATGTTCGGGCCGCGGTCGGCGTGGCGGGTCTGCCGGTCAACTCCGCGACCGAGGTGCAAATGATCGTGGCCCTGAGGTGAAGAGGGCGGGCTCAGAAAGGGGTAACTCCTCTCTGTGGGTGCGCAGACTTCCCGAGTCGATGGATCAGCGCAGAACCATTTAGCGCGGGAAGTGTTCGGCCAGCGAGATGGCCTTCCGCATGGCCTTTGACTTGTTGATCGTCTCGTCGAATTCAGCCTCGGGATCGGAGTCGTTGACCCATCCACCACCGGCTTGGACATAGGCCATTCCGTCCTTCACTAGTGCCGTGCGAATGGTGATGCAGTGGTCAGCATTGCCATTGAACCCGAAGTAGCCCACACAGCCGCCATAGGGTCCGCGGGTGGTGCCTTCGAGTTCTGAGATGATTTGCATGGCCCGGACCTTGGGCGCGCCGCTGAGGGTGCCGGCCGGGAAGGTGGTCCGCATCAGGTCGAAGGCCGTGCGCTCGGGCGAGAGCTGGCCGTTGACCTGGGAGACGATGTGCATCACGTGGCTGTAGCGCT
>SXXZ01000044.1 GCA_005789375.1 Verrucomicrobiales bacterium
GGGAGTGCTGGAGCAAGGGCACGGCGACCTTCATGATCGCGGGTGATCGTTGTACCCGCGCCTGCGGATTCTGTGCGGTCTCGACAGCCAAACCACTGGCCTTGGAACAGGATGAGCCACAGCGAGTCGCCGAGGCCACCCGTCGCATGGGACTCAAGCACGTGGTGATCACGGCGGTGGCCCGAGATGACCTCCAAGATGGTGGCGCCGAACATTTCCGCCGCACCATCGAAGCAGTGCGGGATCTGAATCCTGGAATCGTTGTCGAGGTGTTGACTCCCGATTTCCTCGATCGTGACGACGCGATCGATTCGGTCCTCGCGGCTCGGCCAGACATCTTCAACCACAACCTCGAGACGATTCGCCGTCTGACTCCGTCGGTGCGCCATCGCGCCACCTATGAGCGGTCCCTCCGCGTGCTGACCAAGGTCAAAGACCGCCTCGGCGACAAAGTTCACACCAAATCGGGCATGATGCTCGGGCTGGGTGAAACTCAGGAAGAAGTGCTCGAAGCCATGCGAGACCTCCGCCAGGCCCACTGTGATATCCTTACTCTGGGGCAATACTTGCAACCGACCCTCAAGCACCTGCCGGTGGTGGACTTCATCCCTCCGGCCGTTTTCGACTCGCTCCGGCGTGAGGGTGATGCCATGGGATTCACCCATGTGGCCTCAGGTCCCTTAGTTCGCAGTTCGTATCATGCCGACGAATTCTCTCCGATCCCGCCGGCATGAGATTCTGGCTATTAGCCTGGATCCCCCTTCTGATCCTTCTGGTTCCTTTGAACGCCGCTGAATTGGCCTCGACCAACCGCTTTGAGCCGGAGGTTCTAAAATTTGAAGCCCTAGACCGCAGAGTCCCGCCACCGCCGCGGCCGATCTTGTTCGTTGGCAGTTCCAGCATCCGATTGTGGACCAATTTGCCCGCCTCAATCCAAAATCGGCCGGTGCTCAACCGCGGATTCGGTGGTTCCCGTTTCAAGGATCTCCTGCGGTTCTTTAACCGAGTGGTGCTGCCCTATGGCCCCTCGGTGGTCGTGGTCTACGAAGGCGATAACGATTTGGCCGATGGCCAAACCCCCGCGGAAATCGCTCAAGATCTGGCCGTGTTCTTGGAGCGTGCCGAAACCGAACTCCGTGGAACCTCGATCCTGTTACTCACCGTGAAGCCGAGCCCCTCACGTGTGCATCTCCTCGAAGCTCAATCGGAGTTCAACCGACGGCTCAAGATCCTAGCTCAGTCTCGTCAGCATGTGCGGGTCATCGACGTGGCCTCGCCATTGCTCGACTCCCAAGGCAAACCCGATCCTCGATTCTTTGCCGCTGACCGGCTCCATCTTAACGCCGAGGGCTACGAGGCGTGGCGAAAACCAGTTTTGGATGCCATCGAACTCAGCTTGAAGCGCTGAGCGAGACCCGGAATGGCGAAACGGCTGCAGCGGCCGACAAACCACCGTCGAGAAATGACTGATAGTCCGGCGACTCCAACCGATGGGTTTCGGGCTGGGTCCGGAGCAGGTGCCGTAATTCATCCCGGTTGCGCGACCAACGGTGCCCATTGAAAAATTCTATCGGCTCGAACTGAGTCTTATAGAGGGCCTTGTCTGCATAGCAGGTGCCCAAGTGCAGGTGACCCAAACCACTTTCCTGAGCCCAAGCCACCGCCCGCGTCATCATGGCCATCCCGAGATGGCTGCCCGAATCGGACAAGTCATAGAACGCATAGTAGTAATAGGCCATTCGCGGCGGCTCGAGGTACAGCAGAGCCACTCCCCGTTCGGGTCCATCACCACCGCCGTCCCGGAACACCAGCAAGTGGGAAATCACCCGACCCGCCAAGAGTCGGTCCAAGCGCGCCGCCGACATAACACCCGAACCGAAGCGGGCCTCAGCAAAGGCCAACCAGGCCGCCCGGCGCTCCGGCGTTAGGTCAAAGCGATCCCGAGGCACCAACTCACACTGCAAATTTCCAGCCTTACGCAGCACGCGCCTGTTTTCGGAAGAGGTTCGCCATTCTCCCAGCGGCACCCGCAATTGGCGCCCCATGTAGAAGCGGGAGAGATCTGGAGCGGATGGTAAAAATCCGGCTGCAAATAAATCAGCGGGGCTTTCTGTGGGTTCCGGAAATGCCCAGACCGCATACGGATAGACGTAGCGGCTGGGATCTGCGACCGCCTCAGAGAATACCAGCTTCATTAGAAATGCGAGGAGCCTGGCGCCGGCCTACGAGCCGAAACCCCTTCGCCTCAGCGAGAGGGATGTGGCTCGGCCAACCGGCCATGCTTCAGTTTCCGCTAATACGGAAGAAGGTCGCACTGTTGGTGACCGGTACCGTGGTCTTTAAGTCATTGGTCGTGAGCAAATTCTGCCATGGGGCATCCAAGGCGCTCCGGACCTGCAGGTTGTAAGGCGGGAGGCCTCCGGACCAGGAGAGTCCGAGGGTGTTGCCCGTGAGGGTCACCGCCACTCGGATGGGCGTCGTCGGCACTTCGAAGCCTCCCAAGGTGGCCGAGAACGGCGACGTCACCGCAGAAACCGGAACGGCGATCGTTGTATCCGATGCAGCAACCGCATCCAGAACGTAACTGGCTGAGAGCGTGACTCGTTTCAAATCAGCGGCACTCAAGGCCAATTCGCTCAGATCAATGTCTACCAATCCCCCGTCCATCGAGGCGTCCAAGGTCACTTGCTTCAAGTGTTTCAGACTTTGGACCGAACCGTTGGGGTAGGCCTCTGAAGTCGCAGCCAAGCCGATCGGGTCCGCCAAAGCCACATCCACCTGAATGCCTCCCATCGCGTAACTTGGGTTCCGCGCTGGCACCCGAACCGAAAGCTTAGAGGTCGTCGAATTCGTCTGAATCACCGGCCGGATTTCACCTGTGGGTTCTGCCAAAGCGAATCCATAGAATTTGTCGGCCGCCAGGCCGCTGGAGACGTCCCACGGAGCACTGCCAACATTGCCCGATAAAACGTTGCCGCGAAAAACAACCCGCGCCGGCTGATCCGCTGACCCGTTGCTGCCATGGAAACGAATCAGGGGGGCTCCCATCCCGGACAACTTGTTGGCTTCCAATGCATCAGATTCAGCCGGCCCACTGAAGTCAGAACCCACCCGAAGGGTCGAATAGCTCCGGACCGTGGTAAGACTAATCGGGGTCGGGTTTTTGAAGAGCACCGAACCCGACGGTCCGTATCCAAAAGAATTCCCGGCTAGGACCACCCCGGTCGCTGTGCGCCAGAACTCGGCCACTACCTCGTAGCTGAGGGGACCAAAATAATTACGCTCATTGGCGTCGTTGATGCCGTCGCCATCCGTACCTATGAGCATGTAATGGCCTCTCCCATTCTCAATGGCTTCCATGTCGGTGAAATCCCCAAGATAGCCCGCCACTTGCGAATAGTCGAAGATCGATCCATCGGGGAGGTAGTTGAAGCGATTGCCTGAAATCCGGGCGTTGGGGGTCTCCAGATGAATGGCCAACAATTGGCCGGTGATTAGGTTGTGTTCTGCGACGTCCCCAAAACCGTCCGAATCGGTGCCGACCACCAATCCCTCGGAGGTGATATTATTGTCCCACTTGAAGGAGGCCACCGCAGCACGACCACCGCGGACTCCCAATGCCGTCGGCTTCGCCGGATCGACACCGAACCAGCAACCCTGGATGCGGGCTTCGGTCGAAGCACCGACCAACGCCAAGCCATAGATAAAGGGATCCGCCGCGGAGTCTCCGCCGGTTGCGCTCAGCACGGCCACACCACGCAGGGTGAAGTTGCGAGAATTAAGAATCGGCAAGATCGCGCTCTCGCTATCCCCGAACCCATGGTCTCCGTAGTCGGTGAGTGCAAAGCGACCCCCAGCCCGTGAATCAAGAACGATCCGCAGTTGGGCGGTGTCGGAGCCCTGAAGAACATTGGTGTTGGCGATGGCTCCGGGCTGACTAAAACCGTCGATCAAAACATTATCGGCCTGGACCATCGAATAGCCTGCGGTCGGTGTGACCAGATAATGCGGCCCAGCCCCCGGGATGTTGAAGGTGATGCGGTCGTTGGAGCGAACGTCTTTGAGCGCCTCCGCCAGGGAGGTCTTTCCATCACCGGCCGCAGATGCGTTGTCGGCCGTGTTAACCACCACGGTGCGCACCGATTCAACGCGCAAATTGTCGATGAGCAGCCAACTTTCCCCCTTCACCTCGGCCACGCCTGCGAAGGGATCCATGTAGCCCACCATCACTCGCCCTGATTTCCAGGGACTCGTATTGATGCGGCGGCTAATGATCCGCCCGTCGATCTTCCAGGTGACCACATCACCGATCTGGCTCACTTCCACCTGAACCCACCGCTTGCCGAGAACACCTGGGGCCTCGAACCGCGGTGACGGAAACTGGGTTCGCAGATAAGGCTCATTGCCATCGTCATCCGGATTGCCGTTGCCGTCGCGATCGGGAACACCCGCCGCTTCGCCGTCGAGGTAACGGCTGGCTTGTCCGGCCTGTCCTTCCCAGCTTTGAAGACCCCGCGCTGCACCATCGTCTCCGACAACCCCAAACCAGAGGCCATCGCTGCCGGTCCCACCCAAGGCCTCGGTCGCAAAATCTTCTCGCTGTTCTGCACCCGACAGCACACCCCAGTTCACCAAATCTCCCGAGTGGTTCAGACCAAACGTGAGGAACTCAGAGGTTCCGACTCCGCTGTCTGCAAAGGCTGCATGATTCAAGAAGGCATCGAACTTGAGGACATAGTCCCCGGAAAAATTCGTAGTCTTCGGGTAAAGACTCAGGGCAAAGCGACCCGGCTCGTTGTCGTTCTTGTTGACCGTGATCTTGAGTCCCTTCGACCCACCCACAGCAGAATTGGGCGCGGTCGGAACCGGCAAATTTTCGGGCGTCGCCGTCTGGAATGCGAAACGGTTGAATGAGAGAGCGCTGTAGTCGTACGACCAATCCAGAGTGTAGTCGTTGGTCGAGGTCCCGGCGTAATAACCCACCCTCACATCATAGTCGGCCGAAGTGTTCGACTCGAACGAGTCTTTGAACAAGGACTGTCCCGTCAGGGAGGTTGAGAACAGAGTCGCAATAGCGACTGCGACGACGCTGGATTTCGGCATTTTCAAAGTCATGGTGGATCGAACCGTTCCGGCAGCGCGACGGCTGGGTTCGGTTGTTACGCCCCGCTTCGATGCCGTCGAGCGTTTAATTCCAACGGCGCTCCGAAAAAGGCTTCACCAACGGTCGTTCAGTCTTTTGGTTCCTCACTATTTTCAGTTGTTTTCATACCGTCACTGACAGTTGGTTTTTGGCCCCCCGGAGGCCGCCTGAGGACCTCCTGGGTAGGGACCGATCTCCGAGCGATCCGTGTCCGCGGCGGACCGATCTCTGCGGTAGTCCGTGTCTGCGGACGAGGCGCTTTCGGAGAAATCGCCCTACCTCGGAGGCGCTTGGGTGAGGTATTTTTTGGCCACCCAGATGTAGTCCGAGGACTTCCAAGGTAGGGACCGATCTCCGAGCGGTCCGTGTCTGCGGCGGACCGATCTCTGCGGGGGGGCCGTGTCTGCTGACGAGGCGCTTTCGGAGAAATCGCCCTACCTCGGAGGTGCTTGGGTGAGGTAGGTTTTTTTGGGGGTTCGTCTCAGCCGCACTTCCAGAACACGCCAAGCCCTGCCTAGCTCGAGCAACCTTCCA
>SXXZ01000323.1 GCA_005789375.1 Verrucomicrobiales bacterium
GAAATGGGCAATCTTCAGGAGCGCATCACGTCCACCAAGAAGGGTTCTATCACCTCCTTCCAGGCGGTGTATGTGCCGGCCGACGATCTCACTGATCCTGCCCCGGCCACCACCTTCGCTCACCTTGATGCGACGATCGTTCTCGAACGTTCCATCGCCGAGTTGGGTATCTTTCCGGCGGTGGATCCGCTGGCTTCTAGCTCCCGCGCTCTGGCGCCGGAGTTCGTTGGCGAAGAGCATTACAACGTGGCCCGTGGCGTTCAGAAGGTGCTCCAACGCTACAAGGATCTTCAGGATATCATTGCGATTCTCGGCATGGACGAGTTGTCTGCTGATGACAAGTTGACCGTCTTCCGCGCCCGCAAGATTCAGAAATTCCTCAGCCAGCCGTTCACGGTGGCCGAGCAGTTCACTGGACGTCCGGGCAAGCAGGTGCCTGTGGCCGAGACTGTCCGGAGCTTCAAGGAGATCTTGGAAGGCAAGTACGACGATATCGCCGAGGCCAACTTCTACATGAGGGGTGGCATCGACGAGATTCAGGACTGACCGGTTGTCTGTCCCACGCTCAGAATCCCAACGACATGGCCACTCTCAAACTGGAAATCGCCACGCCCGAGGCCCGGATTTATTCCGAGGAGGTCGATATGGTTACCTTGCCTGGGCTCGAAGGCGAGATGGGTATCTTCCCGATGCACATCCCGCTGATGACTCAGATCACCCATGGTGAGATCATCGTCCGCAAGGGCGGCCAAGATCACTTCCTCGCCGTGGGAGAAGGTTTTGTAGAAATCACCGGTCAACGGGTGGCTATCTTGACTGATATGGCTATCCGCGCTGCGGATATCGACGAGGTTCGCGCCGAAGAGGCCCGGAAAAAGGCCGAGGCGCGAATCGCTCAAAGATTGGGAGATGAGGAAACGGCTGTAGCCCAGGCTGCTCTGATGCACTCGTTGACCCAGTTGAACTTGAAGCGTCGCCACCATCGGTGAATTGATCCACCGGATCAGATTCAATAAAACAGTCGCCGCTAATACGGCCGCCTCTCATAGGGCGGCCGTTGTTATTCGAGCACCTCTCCCGAGCAAACACCTCTTCTGAGCTCGGTTGGAACGCCGCTCGGAGAGGCGGGCCTTCTGCAACCCAATCCGTCGAGCCAGTCAACCGCATGCCGGGAACCATCGAATTACCGACGCCCGACGTCGATGTGGAGACGGATCCCAAGAAGGTTCGTGAGCAAGAGTATACCGTCATCGTCTGGGATGACCCGGTGAACCTCATGCCCTACGTGACCCATGTGTTTCAGCAGGTCTTCGGTTGGGGACGAGAGAAGGCACAGCGCCACATGCTCGAAGTCCATGAGCAGGGCCGTAGCGTTGTGGTTCGAGACAGCTTCGAAAAAGCGGAGTACTATGTGCATGCGCTCCAGAAGTATTCCCTCACCGCCACTTTAGAACCGGCCTCGTGAGACTTCACGCGAGCGACGACGAGGGGACGTCCTGGTTTCTCAGTCCTGGGGAGCGCAATCTGCTGCTCACGCTTTTTTCTCGTCCCATGGACCCCCGCCAACGAGCTCGGCTGAGTCGCACCTCTGAAGCCCTAGAGGAACTATGCCAATCGGATCTAGCCGGTGAATTGGAGACGCACCGAGCAGAGGTACGTTCCCAATTGGTGGTGCTCTTGGGCGTGGCGGTTTCGGCCCAAACGACGATCCAAACCCCGACCGGACCCCGAGAAGACTCGGGCTGGATTCTTCGTCTTACTTCCGAAGACCGTGAATCCTTCCTTCAGGCCCTGAACGAATTGCGCCTAGGGGCCTGGGAACAACTCGGGCGGCCCGATCCCCCAGAGGTTCCCGACGATCTGGCTCCCGACTCACCCAATATCTTGCATTGGTGGACCCTGGAAATCGCCTCTCGCTTCCAGACCCGGTTGATTTCTGAGGAATCTCCCGAATGACGAATTTGTCCGGTTCCGTGGTTTTCCTGTCTCCAGGAGATCGGTTGCCGGATCCGAGCCAAGCCCGGGACGATGGACTGGTGGCAGTGGGAGGCGACCTGTCGGTGGAGCGGTTGTTGGAAGCTTATCAGAGCGGACTTTTCCCGTGGTCGGCCAACCCGATTACCTGGTGGTCCCCCGATCCACGCGGCGTTCTTCAGGTGGGCGCAGTGCATGTTTCGCGCAGTCTGGCCCGGACACTGCGTCAAGCCCCCTACACGGTGACTTTCGATCAGGATTTTTCTGCCGTTATTCGAGCCTGTGCCTCGGTGCCCCGGGGCGGGGCTACCTCAACTTGGATTTCACCGCAACTCATGGAGGCGTATGAACAACTGGCTCAGGCCGGACATGCCCACAGTGTGGAATGCTGGCAGGAAGGGCGGCTGGTGGGTGGGGTGTATGGGGTTTGCGTGGGGGGATTCTTTGCCGGTGAGTCCATGTTTCACCTCTCGGATAATGCTTCGAAGGTGGCTTTGGTCCACCTGGACCGTCATTTGGCCCGCCGCGGATTCACTTTGCTGGACTGTCAGATGGTTACCTCGGTCACCCGCTCGCTGGGAGCCACAGAAATTCCCCGGGCCGACTATTTGGAAAGGTTGTCCCGGGCTGTGGGCCAACCTTCACGGTGGTGAAGTTTACTGACCGGCACTATCGGTCCTGACCTCTAGCCTTCAGGCGACCGCCACGGCTGAAGCCCGTCGGGATTCCAGCGCCAAGATCATGCTGTTGAGGATGCCACGGCCATCTTCTGTTCCGAGGATTCCTTCCACTGCTCGATCCGGGTGAGGCATGAGGCCCGCCACGTTGAAGCGCTCGTTGGCGATGCCCGCGATGTTCAGCACGGAACCATTGGGATTGGCAGCCTCAGTCACGGCACCGCTCGCGTCACAGTACTGCCACAGGATTTGGCGCTGTGCCTGCAATCGATCGAGCGTGGGGGCATCGGCGAAGTAGCATCCCTCGCCGTGGGCGATGGGAATGCGGATGGGAACACCGTCGCGGCGGACTTCTGAAGTAAAGGGAGTCTCGAAGTTGGCGGTTTTCAGAAAAACCTGTTCGCAGTGAAAACGCAGATCCCGATTACGGATGAGTGCACCGGGCAATAGACCCGCCTCGCAAAGGATCTGGAAGCCATTGCAAATGCCCAAGACGAGCCCGCCGTTGTCCGCAAAGCGGCTCACCGCCTGCATCACCGGGCTGAAACGGGCGATGGCCCCGCAACGCAGAGCGTCCCCATAGCTAAAGCCACCGGGCACGATCACGGCATCGACCTCGCCCAACGAGGTGTCCTTGTGCCAGACGAGTTTGGCTTGGCTGCCCAGCACGCGCAGAGCGTGCACGCAGTCTTGATCGCAGTTGGAGGCAGGAAACTGGAGGATGGCAAATCGCATAACCGAGGCGGTCGTCATTCCACGATCTCCAGACGGTAATCTTCGATCACCGGGTTGCTCAGGAAACGCAAGGCCGCCTCGTTGAGGGCGTTGTGGGCATCGGTGGCCGAGGTGCCTGGGGCCAAGTCGATCTCGATGTACTTGCCCACGCGGACGCCGGTGACCCCAGCGTATCCCATGTGTTCGAGGGCGTTGGCGACGGTCTTGCCTTGCGGATCGAGGACGGCCTTTTTCGGGGTGATGACGAGCTTGGCTTTCATGGCAGCGGAAGTTTCCTCGGGAAACCCGAAGGAGGAAGGAGAATGAGACAGCATCTGGAAGGAGGTGAAGCAGATTTCTGGCGGCTTTGGCTGGCCCAGAGCGAACCCACGCCGTTGGAATTGGACGCTTGCCAGCGATTCGTCGGCCGGTAGGCTCTAGGTTCTTTCCGCCGGACTACCCAGCGGAACACCCATTTCAATTTTATGGCAGTCAACGCGAACGAACTCCGCAAGGGTCAAGCGATCAAGTACAATACCGACATTTGCGTCGTCCTTGAGGTCACCCACCGGACTCCCGGCAACCTACGGGCTTTCGTACAGGGCATTTTGCGCAGCATCCGTACCGGCAAGAGCATGGATGTCCGCTTCGGCTCGGGGGAAAAGATAGAGACGGTGCCGTTGATGACCTACAAGATGGAGTACAGCTACAAGTCCGGTGACGACTATGTGTTCGTCAATCCTGAGACGTTCGAAGAGGTCACGGTGACTCCTGAATTCGTCGGTGATGCCAAGACTTATCTCACCGAGAACAGCTTAGTGACCATGACCTTCGTCGAGGAGAAGGCCGTCATTATTGAAATGCCTTCGAGCGTCATTCTTACCGTGTCCAATGCGCCAGACGGTCTCAAGGGAGACAGCGCCAATAATGTGCAGAAGACGGTGACGCTGGAGACCGGTGTTGAGATCAATGTCCCCCTCTTCATCAAGACGGGCGAGA
>SXXZ01000324.1 GCA_005789375.1 Verrucomicrobiales bacterium
CGAGGCCAACCAATCCAAGATAACTTCGTGCTGGCGGTGAATGAACGACCAGAGCGTGAGCTTGAGCGGTTGGGCCTTGCGCAGCACCTGACGGAAGCGGTTCTCGCCGATGTAGCAATTTTGCGGTGCGAAGGTCACGAACCCACGCTCGGCCAATCGCCACGCGTAGGTGTGATACGCCCCGGCGTCGATACGCGGATCGGCCACATCCGTCGGCCGGCCCTCGAGCCCGTGTTGGCAAACCACCACCGGACGCTTCTCGCCGGGCTTGAGTCCGCGGGGCACGACGAGGATGCCGTAGGCCACCACATCCGGATGCACGTCGAGCATCACCTCGTAGGCGGTGATGCCATTGGTCTCAATGAGCTTGCGGGTCCGCGGCGAGGGCGGCAGCGAGGCCGACGGAATGGGGCCGATGACCTCCTTCAGTAAATAATCCCGATAGGCGCGGGTGCTCTGGGCAAAGGTGTCGGCATTCTTGCGGTCCGCCTTGTTCCAAAATGCAGCCCGCGTGAACTCGGCCTCGCGCATGAGCCACTGGGTGTCTTCCAAAATTTGAGAATACGCACGCAACTGACGCGCCGTGTTGTCTGGGAGCGGTTGGAGAGCAGAAACAGCAGCGGAAGCTGCGGGGGCCTCTGGTAGCCCCAACCGGTCGCCGAACGCACCCAAGGCCTCGTCATTGAACAACTCGTCGGGCTGAGCTTCGACGAGCTTCCATTGATCTAGCCCAGGCACCCCTTTCAACCAAGCACCGGCCTCTTCGAGGACCTGCCGGGCCACCTCAGGATCGGGACGACCCAGTTTACCGGGAGCGGCCCCATGGTGGGACTGGCCCGATTTGGCGGGATACTGAGTCTCGGGGAATTTTCCATGCACCCAAACCAATCCACGGGGTGCGATGAGCCCGGCGATCTCGCCCGCGCCGAACTGGTCAGTCAGCGACCAGACGTTCCGGTCAATGGGTTCGTTGTGCAGGCGCGGATTCACCTGAAACCCACTGACGGCCGTGACATCGATGCGGGGATCCAAGGCTCCAGCAAAGCACGCAACCATACCGCCCTCGCCGTAACCGATCACGCCCACAGGCTTCTTAGATCCCGAGGCCGACTGCTGCGAACCGAGCCAATCCACGGCAGCCAACACCTTCTGCACTTCATAGCCCTGCACGGTGCGCCCCATTTCGTAGGAGGCCCGCCACAGCATCTCACGCTGGGATTGCTTGAGCTTGCGCGACCCGGGCAATCCGCTGTGAGTATCGGAGCGATCAACCAGCGCGGGAATGAGCACGCGACATCCGCGTTCGGCCAACCGGCGAGCAAATTGATCGGACTCCGGGACGCCCGCCTGAAGACCGGCCAGTTGCTCCGGCGTCTGGTCCGCATCGGCAATGGCCACTACGAACGCCTTGGCCTCGCCATCAGGAACGAGCATTAAGCCATCGGCCTCCACTCCACGAACCACCGACCAACTCCCCGAGAAAATCTTAAATCCGCGGCCGCGGCCCACTTCTGCCAGATTACCGGAAGAGCCACCCGAGACCGGTGCCGAAATCCGCAGTTGCGCCGGCCCGCGAGCGTCCACCACACCGAGAATGCGGGCCAGTTGCTGGCGGTTGGTCTCGATGGACTTCACATAGGCCTCCGGCGAGTTGAGGTCCCGGTTCCAATGGCGGGCGCGGGTTTGGGGTGAAGCCGCCAAGACCCGATCCAAATAGCGGTCGATGCCCCCGACCAGGGCGTGGGCCAAATCACCCGTCTGGGTCAGCGGTTGAGTTCCGGGCAACACGGCCGGTGACGAATCAGCTGCCTGCACTGCTGTGGCCAGTAACAGCGGCAACAGGGAGGACTGCAGGCAGCACCGGAGGATCGAGGAGCGTAACTTCATTTCAGGAGGGGTTTAACAAACAGCACAGGAAAACTGGCGAACTTCGGGGAGGATTTGAAGCCATCCTTGACCCTCCCTAGAGAGACTTCAAGCCACGGTTAGCCCAAGGGGCATTATAGACTGCGTCCCCTCATCCGGACGGATCCGTCCTTCCTCCTCACCTGGGTCCTTCATGCAATTGGCGGTTGCGCCGAGCGCCGGTGAGGGTATCGGTGACTCATGCGCCGTTGGATTGCCACCGTGTCCCTGTTGGTCGCCTCGCTGGTTCTGTTCCAGACCACCGTCGCCGCTGCGGACACTCCCCAGAAAACCTCGTCTCCGAAAAAGGCTCCCATGACCCAACCCACCTCGATCAACGCATCGACCAACCTCGCGGCGGCGCTACCCGCCGTGCCCCCGACCCCACAGCCCGCTCTTGGGCTGGAAACCATCTACCTGGCCGGCGGTTGCTTTTGGGGCATGGAGGAGATCTTGCGCAAGATTCCCGGCGTTCGCGAAACTCAGTCGGGATACACCGGCGGATGGCTGCCCAACCCGAAGTACGACGACACCCACGACAGCAAGTCGGGCCACGCTGAGTCGGTCAAAGTCGTCTTTGATCCCAAGACCTTGTCGCTCGAAGAGTTGCTCGAGAAGTGGTTCTTCCGCATGCACGACCCCACCACGCTGAACCGCCAGGGCAATGACGTGGGCAGCCAGTACCGATCGGCCATTTTCACCTTCAACGAAACTCAGAAAACGACGGCCGAAACGGTCAAGGCCCGGGTCAACGCCTCCGGCAAGTGGCGCCGCCCCGTGGTCACCGAAATCGCCACCGCCTCCATCTGGTATTCTGCCGAGGGCTACCATCAGAAGTACC
>SXXZ01000045.1 GCA_005789375.1 Verrucomicrobiales bacterium
CACGGATTCACAGGCTTCATTCCCCTGCCCTATCAGCCCGACAACAACCGCATGCCCGTCCAGCACGCACCCAGCGGGTATGATCAGTTGCGGACCATCGCCGTCTCCCGCCTCTACCTCGACAATATCGACCACATCTCGGCCTACTGGGTGGGCATGGGGTTAAAAATGGCCCAGGTCGCCCTGAGCCATGGAGCCGATGACTTGCATGGGACGATCCTCGAGGAGCACATCTTCCACATGGCCGGTGCAAAATCTCCTCAGGGGACGCCCGAAGCGGAACTGATAAGCGCCATCCGCGAGGCGGGCCGGGAACCCGTCCAACGCAACACCTTCTACGAACCCATTCGGGTGTGGCCGACGGAACCTCGGCCCGCGGCTGAAGTTGCGACGGGCGGACTTGCGCTCGCCTGATCGGCGCCCTTGGGAGAGCATCCGGCCATGCCGGTCACGCTGTCAGAGCTTCAGGCGCGGGAACTCCAATTCCTGGCCCCTTACGCGCAGAAAAGTGCGGAGAGCCGGGGACGCGTCCACACCGAGAACCCGCCCACTTGGCGCACCGAATTCCAGCGCGATCGGGATCGGGTGGTCCACAGCCGGGCCTTCCGTCGCCTAGAAGGCAAGACCCAGGTGTTCTTGAACGGATCGGGCGATCACCTACGCACCCGACTGACCCACACCATGGAAGTGGCGGCCATCAGTCGCAACATCGCCCGAGCCCTGCGCCTCAACGAAGACTTGGCCGAGACCATCGCCCTGGCCCACGACCTCGGTCACTCCCCCATCGGTCATAAAGGCGAATCCATGCTCGATCGCCTCATGAAGGACCACGGCGGATTTGAGCACAATCGTCAGAGCCTCCGAGTCGTCGAGGAACTGGAGCGCAAGTACCCCCTATTTCCGGGGCTGAACCTGAGTTGGGAAGTCCGCGAAGGCCTCGCCAAGCACGGTGTGGCCTTCGAATCCGTCGAGGGCACCCGACGCCGCCAACACCATCAGACTTCTTTGGAAGCGCAGCTGGCCAACCTCGCCGATGAGGTTGCCTACTACAGCCACGATCTGGATGACGGCCTCGACTGCGGTTTGCTCGATGAGAAAAAGCTGCTCAAGGAAGTTCGGGTATGGGCCAAGGCCGCTCGGGCCGTGAAACGCAATTTTGGCGAACTGCCCGCCGAAAGCCGACGCTACTACACCATCCGTCAAATCATCGACCAACAGGTGATCGATGTCGTTAACACCACTGAGGCTCACATCCTCGAGGCGGGAGTCCGATCGGCCGACGACGTGCGCACCCATCGCAAGGCGCTAGTCCACTACAGTCCAGAGCGCCGCTTAGAGAACCTCGAACTGCGCAAATACCTTTACCGAAATCTCTACTACCACCCGGTCGTCGCCGAACCCAACAACCGGGCTATCCGGATGCTCAGCGAGGTCTTCCAATCTTACATCGCACACCCCAAGGAGCTAGGACTGGCGGCCCGAAAACGCATCGCGGTCGATGGATTGCATCGGGCCGTCTGCGACTACGTGGCCAGCATGACCGACCGCTACCTGATTCAAGAACACCACCGACTCTTCGGGCTAAAACTCGGATGACCGCAGGGAAGGACTCCCCCCGCAGCCCCTTGTAGGCACGGTGCCCTCACCGGGCGGGCCGCAAGAACCGGACGCCGGGTCAGGGGACCCGGCCTACACGGGACCTCGTCGGTTAGGCGGTGCCTCATAGGGGTAGCTCGGAGATCGGTCCCTACCTCGGAGGCTTATCGGGCTACATACGGGCTACTTACGGGCTACTTTCCACAAACTCCACCTGACTCGAACACCTCCGAGGTGGGGCGATTTCTCCGAAAGCGCCAACGTCAGCAGACACGGACCGCTCGGAGATCCGTCCTTACCTAGGGAGCGTGTTCGATGCTGAAGTTCTGACCGTTGCTCAGGGAAGAGTTCGGATGGAATCTTCGGACGCTCCTTATCCGAAAGAGGACACAATCGTATTATTTTTAATAAACACTTAATTGAGACACTGCACTCGCTCAATGCCCGCGGGACAACATCTCGCGCAGGGTGGTCTTGAGGATTTTGCCAGTGGCGTTGCGGGGCAGAACGGGCAGAACGATGGCCCGTCGCGGCACCTTGTAGTCGGCAAGGGTTTCTTTGAGAAATGCGATCAGGGCGTGCTCGTCGAAAATGTGACCCTCGTCCATTGCCACGAAAGCCACGGCCCGTTCGCCCCGCCGCTCGCACGGTTCACCGACCACGGCCGCCTCACGAATGCCCGGAAAACGGTAAATCACTTCTTCGATCTCCCGCGGGTACACGTTCATGCCATTGGGCTTGATCATGTCCTTTTTGCGATCGGTGATGACGTACCAACCGTCGGGGCGGCGGTGCCCGATGTCGCCGGTCAACAACCAGCCATTGAGGATCGTCTCGGCCGTCTTTTCCGGAGCATTCCAGTAGCCGAGCATCACGTTGCCGCCGCGGACGCAAATCTCCCCGTCCACACCGTCTCCCAACTCGTTTCCTGCGTCATCGTGCACCGACACCTCCACGCCTGGGAGGGGCACACCAATGGTGCCCGGCTTGGGGTCCCGAGGCGGATTGACGGTCACCACCGGGCTGGCCTCGCTGAGTCCGTACCCCTCAATCAACGGCACCCGCGGATGGCGCGCATTGAAGCCATTGAGGATTTCCAGTGGTAACGGACCCGCACCGCTCACACACAAGCGCAGCGACGTGAACTCGATCCCCGCCGGAATTTGCGACAAAGCACGGAACAGCGCCGCCATCGCCGGCAACAACGTCCCCTGATTTTGCAAGATCTCCGCAATCATGTGCTTGGGCGAATGGAGTCCCTTCACCGCCACCACCGAGGCCCCACTGAGCAGGGGTAGCAAAACTCCCACAGTCAGCATGAAGCTGTGGAACATCGGCAGAAGCACCACCAGACGATCCTCCTCGGCGAGTTCCAAGAAGACCCGGCAAGAGACGACGTTCGCCAGCAAGTTGCTGTGAGAAAGCATCGCCCCCTTTGGGTGGCCCGTGGTCCCGCTGGTATAGATGAGCACCGCTAGATCGTCTCCGCCGCGGACCGGATCTGAAATTTCTGCAGCTTCAGTGGGCAGTGTCTCCGCATCCAAGATCTGAATCGACGGATGCAAGGCCTTCAACTCGGGCAAGCCCGCATGACTCGACTCGGCGATCACCCACTCGATGCCCGCGTCTTGGAGCATGTAGGCCACTTCTGCCGGCTTGAGGAAGTTGTTAATCGGCACCACCACCGCGTCCGCGGCCAAGACCCCGAACAGAGCTCCGACGAACTCAGGACAATTTTTCAGCCAGATGGCCACCCGATCTCCAGGGCGGATCCCCTTCCCCTTGAGCAGACCCGCCGTCCCAAGGATCTGGTCCCGATAGTGGCCGTAGGTGTACCGGGAATCGCCCCAGTACAGGGCCGTTTTGTCAGGACGTGACCGGGCGACGGCGAGGAATGCAGAAGCGAGGTGGTTCATGGCAGAAATCATTACGTCCAAGGGTCTCTCGTTGGGAAGTGCTCTTAGTGCGGACTCAGGCAAGTCATCCAAGCGGACCGCTCCGCGGCAGTGCTCAAGATTTCAAAACGGCCGCTCAGCGGCGTGCGAAAATACGATTGGCCTCAGCCAGGGTTTCCTTGGATCCGATATCGTACCAGATGCCTGGAACACTCCATGTCATCACCGGAGTGCGCGGATACAACCACTGGATCAGGCGGCCCGGTTGGTCCGGATTATTGCCCTCAGCGATGTACTGCCGAACCATGGCTAAATACTGGCGCGGGTAGTAGTAGAGCGCGATCCCGATGAGCGTGCTGGCAGGATCCGCAGGCTTCTCAACGAAGCTGCTAATTTGGCCAGTCGCATCGATGTCCACGACGCCGTACTTGCGGGCCTGCTCAAGGCTCCCGACGTCATACACCCCCAACACAGGACACTTCTGAGAGCGGCAATAGTCCCCGAACCCACGGAGGCTCTGGTTGAAGAGGTTGTCACCGGCCACCACGATCAAGTCGTCGTCCAGATTCTCCTGTTCGAGC
This sequence comes from Verrucomicrobiales bacterium, assembly GCA_005789375.1. The sequence goes on from SXXZ01000045.1 coordinate 4,073, forward strand.
ACCAAGTTCAGGTCGCCGATGGCCCCCAACTTGTTGGAATCGTCGGTCGATCCGTCATTGATTACAGAAAATCGGAACGAGTGCTGGGAGGCTTCGCGGTAGGCCTCAGACCACTGAGAGAATTGGCCTGCGAACTTGGCGTTGCTCACCACGAACACTTCGTCGATGCCTCCGATCGGGGCCAGATTGTCCATGACATAGTCGATCATGGGTTTGCCCGCGACCGGCAACAGAGGCTTGGGCTGGGTCAACGTCAACGGATACAGCCGCGTGGCATAACCGGCGGCAAGGATGAGCACCTTCATGGATGGACTGAGGCTATCCGAGATTTCAACTGGCATCCAACCAAGAAGCAGCCTCCCAGAGGCAACGTTCTGAAGACCGAGCCCGGGGCCAACCCCAGAAACTTTGCCAGCAGGGGCCGGGTGCCCCCTAATCCTACAAGCGTGGATCAACTCGATGCGTCCCTCCCCTTGCACTTCGAGTCTCCGAATCGGATCAAAAACAGGGCATCGCCGACCCTCTGAACCCCGGTAAGTCTGGACAGACCCTGCATGGGTCGCCTAAACCCTTGAGATGGCTGTCGCGGAAAACCAGCCAGATGGATTCCCGACCCCGGTCTACGGACCTCCGGAAAGGATTCCTGCAAAACCGCATGACCCAAAGCCATTCAATCTTGGCGGACCAAGTCCGCGCCCTCATTGGCCGCTGCCCGAAGCCGGAGAACCTGCTCGACGCGCCCGAACCCCTACCTGCCGATTGGGAAGCGGTGGCACTGAACTTGTTTGCTCTCCAATACGAGACCGTTCCGGCCTACCGACTGCTCTGCGATGCTCGAGGACGCCGGCCGGAAGAGGTGCGGTCTTGGCTAGAAATCCCCGCGGTGCCCACTCAGGCCTTTCAGGAATTGGAATTCACCGCCATCGAACCCGAAGCTCGAACCAGAGTCTTCCACTCGTCGGGCACGACTGCCCAGCGTCCGAGCCGGCACTTCCACCATGCCGAATCCCTGGCCCTGTATGAGGAGTCCTTGCGTCCTTGGTTTGCGGCGCACCTGCTGGCCTCGGAGGCCACCTTCCCGCTGGGCTTACGCCCACGCTGCCTGGCCCTGACACCGCAGCCCGCGAACGCACCCCATTCGTCGCTGGTCCACATGCTGGAGGTGGTGATCCAAGACTTCGGCGGAACGGGCTCTGGCTTCACGGGCCGCGTGGGCGGTGACGGCGCCTGGGAATTAGGCCTTGAGGCCACCCTCGACGCACTCCAGTCGGCCTGCGCCGCCGGCATCCCGACCCTTGTCCTCGGCACGGCCTTCCTGTTTGTCCACCTGTTCGACGCGCTCTCGGCCCAGGGTCGCTCCTTCCGATTGCCCGCGGGTTCACGAGTGATGGAGACCGGAGGCTACAAGGGCCGATCCCGTTCCCTGCCCCGCGCTGAACTGCACGCGGCCATCGCCCAGCAGCTGGGTGATCCAAAAATCATCCCCGAATATGGCATGAGCGAACTCTCCTCACAGGCCTACGAGTCGGGCGGCCGTTTCCAATTTCCGCCCTGGGTCCGCATTCGCACCATCCATCCCGAAACCGGCCTTGATACGGCCGAGGGAGAACCCGGAATCCTGTGGATCCACGACCTGGCCAATGTCTGGTCAGTCGCTGCTCTGGAAACCAGCGACCTCGGCCGTCGTCACGGTCAGTCCTTTGAACTGCTGGGGCGCGCCGCAGAGGCAGAGCCCCGCGGTTGCTCGCGGATGACCCTTTAATGCGGCCATGAACCTCCACCAACTGTTCCTCGCCGACCTCGGCCCAGAACTCCAGCTCACCGCGGAGACGCTGCGGCAGGCCAGCTTCGCCGTGCGCCGAAACCGCAACGAATGGCTGCTGCAACAGCGCACTCGAGCGGTCATCGAGATGATCGCCCATACCGCCGATCAATGGCTGGAACCGGGAAACCGATTTCGCATCCTAGCCCTCCGCGACGGCCCCCAGGAAACCGGCTGGAGCCCGGCCACCCTAGCGCGCGGACTCGATAGCTTCTTCCGTTCCATCACGGTGGAGTCGCTCGAGGCCCTCGTCGCCCAGGATCTCGGCGACGCCCGCCGCCTCGACGACTTCGGGGCGGGATCGGCCGAGCACCGCACGGGGCGCACCTCACTGGCCGTGGGGCCCGAGCTGTTGGTGCACCTGACGGCGGGCAACCTGCCCAATCCGGCCCTGTTCTCCATCATCTTAGGTCTGATCACACGATCGGCCCAGATCGTGAAATGCCCCCGCGACGCCTCGCTGTTGCCCCGCCTCTTCGCTCACTCGCTCGCCGCCACCGAATCAAAGATCGGAGCCTGCCTAGAGCTCGTTACCTGGAGCCATGACGAGTGGAATGCCCGCGAGCTCGAAGACATGCTCTTCTCCGAAGCGGCCTGCGTGACCGCCACCGGCAGCGACACCATGCTATCGGAGGTGCGCCCCCGCATTCCCTCCCGCACCCGCTTCATCGGCTACGGGCATCGCATCAGTTTCGGCCTTATTACCAAGGAATCGTTGAGCCCGTATTCCCGCAAGCGACTGGTGCGCGCCATGGCCGACGACATCACCGCCTGGAACCAATTGGGATGCCTTTCTCCCCACGCCTACTATGTCGAGGAGGAGGCCTCCGGCAGTGCGGAGACGCTGGCTGCCGAGTTGGCTGACGAACTGGATCGACGTGAAGCGACCGAACCACGCGGCACCATCGGTCTCGCCGAATCGGCACTCATCCAGTCCCGACGGAGCACCTTTGCGTTGAGGGCCGCGGCCATGGCGTCGCTGACCGAGCGGAATTTAAACCGCTCGCTGTTCTTCGATCCGCCCGCAACCGTGCGGCTGTGGGCCAGCACCGAATCCACGGCCTGGACCGTGGTTCTCAACCACGACGCCCGCTTCCAACCCTCCTGCCTCCACCGGTTTATCGAACTTAAACCCGTTCGACAATGGGGCGAAGTGCTCCGGTTCGCTGAACCCTTCCGCCATCTAGTCTCTACGGTCGCAGTCGCGGCGCCCGATGACCGTTTGCCAGACATAGCTCGTCAGCTAGCCCATTGGGGCGTGAGCCGTATTTGTCCCATTGGCCGCATGCAAGAACCCCCGGCGGCTTGGCGTCACGATGGCCGGCCCGCCTTGGGCGACTTGGTGACTTGGACTGACCTCGAAACTTAACCCACTCTCTTAAAACTTCTCTTCATGGAACTCCGGAAAACCTTTCAGATCGAAGCCGCACACCGCCTCCCCAACGTGCCCACGGGCCACAAATGCGCCCGCCTCCACGGTCACAGTTGGCGCATCGAGGTCGCCATCGAGGGACCCGTCGGAAACGACACGGGATGGGTGATGGACTACGCCGACCTCAAGGCGGCCTTCCAGCCGATCCATGACCAGATCGACCACAACTACCTCAATGAAATCCCGGGCTTGGAAAACCCCACGAGTGAGCGGTTGGCCGTGTGGCTCTGGCACGAACTGAAGCCGCGCCTGCCACTCTTAATCGAGCTGGTCATCGCCGAGACCTGCACCTCGCGCTGCGTGTACCGGGGTCAATGAGGTCTGAGCCCCTTCAAGGTCAGCCGACCCGGTGAATGGGAATCTTGATGACCACCTTGCGAATCAGAGTCGGTTGCCCATGGATCACTTTCGGACGATGGGCGTCACTGGGGAAAAAGATCGAAAACCGCCCGGCCGCCTGGGTAATGGGCGTGTAATCGTCGGCAGGGTGCCAGAACTGCACGTCGTTGCCAAAGGGGCCATCCGGGCTCAGAGCCTCGCGCGGGATCCAGTCGATCGTCTCGAAGCCAGCGATGGTGTACTGGATGTCGATGTGCTCCCGGTGGCTTTCAAAACGACAGCTCTGGCGGTCTTGAGTGGTGTACTCCTGAACCGACGCATGCAGCGTAGGCCCCTCCAACTCGTAGGTTCCCAGCGGGGTCTCTGGAGTCAGCGTTCGCAGCCAATCAAGGCACACACCCCAGACCGGGCTGGATCGAAGGAACGGAGACCAAGTCTCGGGACAATTCAAGGTGGCGTGGAGCATGATATCGGGGGGCTAAGGGTGGAGATGCGATTGATGGTTCAGCTGGGCCTGAGAAACTTCGCGGCAAAGGCTCCATCGACGGGTGTCCGCACCGGATGAAGGCTGCGACGGGCCGACTCGGTCCACCCGGGGTGATCCCGAAGGAATGCTTCGACCACTTGCTCGTTTTCTTCCGGTTCCAAGCTGCAGGTGCTGTACACCAAAACGCCGCCTGGGCGGACGCGTAGGGCCGCCTGATGGAGCAACTGAAGCTGTTCAGCGGCCAACCGGATGATTTCCTGAGGCTGAATGCGCCAGCGCAATTCTAGGCGCCGCCGAAGAACTCCCGTGTTCGAACACGGAGCATCCACCAAGACCCGATCGAAACGATCCTCGGGTCCGCCAAGTTCCGGGTTGGGCTGCAACTCAATTCCGGTGACTCCCAGGCGAAGGGCGTTCTCACGGACCAACTCCAGCCGACCGGCATGGTCATCATGAGCAACAACGCATCCGGTGTTCTTCAGACGCTCGGCGATGGCCATAGTTTTGCCGCCCGGAGCCGAGCAAAGGTCCAGAATACGCTCACCGGTCTGGGGATCGAGCAAGTGCACGGCCATCAGGGTGCTGGGATCTTGGACGTAGAAGCCGCCCTCCCGGAACGAACCCAGAGTTTCAAGAGAAGGATGCCGACTGAGGGCGAAGACGGTGTCGGGATCGGCCCAATCGACCTGAACCGGAATCGCATCCACCCCTTCGGTCTTCCACCGGGCCAGAAGATCTTGCGAGGTCGTCCGGAGTCGGTTGACCCGGGCACAGGTGGACGGCGCGGAGTTGTTCCATTCCAGCAACCGTTGAAGATCTGTCTTATTCAGTACTCCGGCCCATCGCTGTACCAACCACTCCGGATGAGACCAGCCCAAGGCTGGATCTTTCAACTGCAGCTCATAGAGGGCCTTTCGGCAGGCGTCTTTTTCACGAGCCACGCCGCGCAGCACCGCGTTGACAAAGCCACTCTGCGCAGAAAACCCGCGCTGACGGGCCAACAAGACCGCCTCGTTGACCACCGCATGATCGGGGACCCGGTCAAGGAACAGCAGTTGGTACAATCCCATCTGCAAGATGCCCCGAAGGACCGGGCGCTGAGGCCGCCCATCGGTGCGAGAGGCGACAATATGGTCCAAGGCCGAGCGGTTGCGCAGGACACCGAAAGCGATTTCTTGCGCCAGACGCCGGTCTCCATCGGAAAGCGTCTGCAAGCCTGGGATCCGCTCCAGTCGATGCTCAAGAAAATCCCCCGGCTCACTGCATTGAAGAAGGATCTCCAGCACCGATGAACGGGCCGTGGGGGGTGGCAGCGGACGAGCCCTTGGAGGGCGTTCAGATGAGTTCGAGATCATCGGCCTGAATTTTTGCAACAACGGCCTGCCCGATAAAATCGAGCCGCAAGTGAACATCTGACATCTTGGCGCGGCTTTCCACCCAAGCCTCTATACCCCGCAGCGGCCCCGATTTGATACGCACCTGCAGGCCCGCTTTAATTTCGGGGCAAACCCGAATTTCTAACTGCGCATCGAGGGCGCGGTAAATATCGTCGAGTTGCCCCACAAACTCCGCTTGGTCGTGGATATTGAGCACATTAGCCACGTACCGATTCTGCACCAGCATCTGCCGATAGCGCTTCTCCACCCGTGCGAAGAGGTAGCCCGGAAACAGCGGCTTCTCGAAGACGACACGCTTGCGAGCGTAAGTCTTCACACTGCGGTACACGGGCAACCGGTGTTCGTAACCCTGCTCTAGGCAGAATTCAGACAGCTTCTTCTCGGTCCGCGGCCGACAATGAGCAACAAACCATAGCAACTCCGTCCACTCAGGTTCCATCGACAGTGGATCGTCCTGTTCAAAGGATTCGGAAGGATGAGAGGCCATGATGATTCCAGGGATGCCTGGGTCGAAACCCGGCACCCCGATGAACTACAAGACTCAAGTGCCAACCAACTAGGCGGCCACCACGTAGGCCGCAATACTTTCGATGCGGTACTTCTTGGACTGTCCCTCCGACCTGAAGGACACCTCGGCTCCGACGGGTTGTCCCACGAAAATCTTCGCGAAGGGAGTCAGGTAGCTGAGGATGTTCTTGTCCGGGTCTCCATCCCAGGCTCCCAGGATTTCGAAACGCTCCTTAACGCCACTCTCAACCTCGGTGACGTCGATGACCGTCCCAGGGCCGACCGCATCAGTGCGGACGTTGGCCCAGTCGGTTCCTCGGGCGCGCCCCAAATCGCGCTCCAACTCGGCCTTACGGCGTTGCAGCACCCGCTGCATTTCTTTGGCGGACTTGTACTCGTGATTCTCGCGGAGGTCGCCGTAGCTGCGGGCCAGAGCGATGTCCTTGACGTTGGCCGGTACGCGCTTGGTAACGAGATCCTGATACTCCTCCTGACGGCGCTGAAGGCTAGACCAACTGACCAAGAAGATATGGTCCTCCTTCTTGTTGTCGCCGGTGATCATCTCCTGGATCGCCGGGTAGGCCTTGACGATACGGGCGAACAGGGACCGCTTGTCCATGTCGTCGAAGCTGGGCGAGAGCTGCAAACTGCGAGTCAGATCGCGGATGACATCGACGTCCGCCGACTCGATCAACTCCGGCAGGAGCTTGATATCGTCGAGAATGAAGTCGCGGAGACGATTGGATCGCTTCTCGTTGAAAGCATCCCGCTCCATGGCCGTCAGCATCGCGCGGAAAACCTCCGGCCCGAGAATATCGGCGAAGTGATCATCGCGCTCCTTGCCCAACCAGAGCAGCAGTTCGCTGCTGGCGCCGTGCTGGCTGACAAGCCGGATCAACTCCTGCTTGAGCAACTGCCCCCGGTTCTCGAGCAGCAGGAGCCGAGCACATTCACCGGCCAGCTTCGCGCTGACGTTGTTGATGATGAAAATGAGCTTGGAACCCCAATCAGGCACAGAATCTCGAAGAGCCTCTAAGGTGCGGCGGTGCTTGGCCGCGGGAAGTTCACCGAAGAACTCAACCAGCCTGCTCTGGCCGTTGAGAATTTCGCGTGCCGTGATCGGTCCTTCAGGGATGTCGAGGCCCGCCAATTTCTTGAGGTCGTCACGGACGAAAACGCCCTCCAACGCCAAAGCCGGCATGGTCACCGCGTGGTTGGTGATGTCGGCATTAAGAATGGCGACGATCTCGGCGATCACGGCCTTGTCGTTAATGTCAGCGACGCTTTTAAGGATCTCCGAAGCCACCGCAACGCGGGCCTTCAGGCCCTTAGCGGCCTTGAAGTCTGTGGCCAAGCGCACGCCGATGTTGACCTCGGAATCCTGATAAAGGATGGCCTCGGTTTTCTTGAGAGGCACGGTGAAGTGGCCGTCCTTCTTCATCTCGGAGCGGGCAACTTCCCACCACTTTTTCCAATCGCTGCTGATGATATCCTTCAGCACAACCTGGATCTGGTCAGCAGTGGCTGAGCCACCAAAATTGTTCAACGCCAGCTTGACCACAGAAAGGTGATGGAGGGCCGCCTCGCGCTTCAACCCGTCGAGGTCGAGAGCCTTGCGAGCGAGAATGTGGTCCTTAGCAATGGGCTTGAGCGACTCCGCCGAGAAGGCGAGGTCCATCGAGTGACCCGCCTTATTAGTGAAGTCAATGTTCAGGCGTCCCAGGGCTAGGTCCACAGAAACGATGCGGCCAAAACCCCAACTCTTGTGATGGCAGAATCCCGCTTCCTTCAGCGACAGCAGCGGGGCGATGTGGGATTTCTGAATCTTTCCGGCGGCAACCAGTTTCTCAAGTTCGTCTCTCATGATCGGCTCAAAGTAGGCAGCCCAGTGTGGGCGGTCGGGAACTATG
>SXXZ01000325.1 GCA_005789375.1 Verrucomicrobiales bacterium
AGGAAGCGGGAATTATTGGCGACAAGCCCGAGCCGGCGGGCGCGTTGGCGCGGGGACCAGCCAATCCAGCGATCCCGTGCCTTGATGTGCAAGGCGGCGACGCCAAAGGCAATCAAGGCGACGTACTGGCCATCCAGTTTGAGGTTGCTTATTATCGGCACCACTAAACACACGTCACCGAGCGCCGATAGGCGAACGAGGCAAATTCGTCGAGGTGGCCTAATGGGGTCAGGCATTGGGTTAAAAATAGCCGGGATTTCCGGGTTGGAAGAGATTTTTAGGTGAGTTTGATTTCGAGCCTGGGAGCCTAGTCTGTTGGCTGACAGCAGCCCTCCGACGGACACGTTGCCGTCGATCACTTAACAGCGCTTGAAAAGTTTAGAAAACCATCGCTCAGGCGGCGTCGACCGACCGCGTGCCAGGCGCGACCGACATCGGTCTCTCGCTGACCGTGAAGGTTCGCACGACATCCAACGCTGGAACGGACGTTCAGAGACCGGAGAGCTTTTTCGGGCAGAGCAGGGTGATCCGCGCCTTGGAAAAAAGTTCCCGAAGGCGTAGGACCACGGGAGGAGGATCGAGGAGGATCGAGAATGGAACCCACCAACGGTTGGATGTGATGCTCAACGACGACCGGTGCCGTGTCCGAACCGATAATGGGTTGCTGGTCCCCGGTCTGTTCCGGCGCTTGGCAATCAGTCTCTTCATGCACTGGCGACTCCGGTAGCCCAAGCCCCATCAAAAGTCCCTCACAGACTTCGAGAGCCTGATGGGCGAAAACAATCTCGCCAGCGCATTGTCCTTCCTCACACCCAAGCGCCCAAAGCTCCCTTGAGGTCTTCATGCATGCGCGCTGACCTCCGGTTGGTGGGTCACCTGGGAGCCAACACAGAGCCAGTGCCACCTCGATTGGCGGCAGGAACGACGGCATCCCAAGCGATGAGCACCCGCCTCGGAGCCGTGCTGACCTCTGGGAAACCCCTCATCGGACTCAACGCCGGCGCCGAATATGGACCAGCCAAACGCTGGCCATTAGACCGTTTCGCCGGAGCAGCCCGATTGCTGTCGGAAAGGACGGGGTGCCACTTCGTTCTCTTCGGTGGCCCTGCTGACATTCCGTTGGCTGGAGAACTCACCCACCGCCTGCAAGGCCTCTCTGTGACTTCACTCGCCGGCCAGACGACGCTCGCCGAATTGATGGCCGCGCTGGCCTTGTGTCGAGTGGTGATCACCAATGATACCGGTCCCATGCACCTGGCCGCGGCCTTGGGTGTTCCAGTGGTCGTCCCTTTCGGCAGCACCTCGCCCGAACTCACCGGCCCCGGCTTGCCCGGCGATCCCCGCCACCACCTCCTGCTGGGAGAGGCTCCATGTGCCCCGTGTTTCCTGCGGCATTGCCCTGTAGACTTCCGCTGCATGCAGTCCATTTCGGTAGAACATGCAGTGCGGGCAGCCTTGGATGTGCTCGCGCGCGACCCTTAATCCATTCTGCTCACAATCGAGCATCAGCCCTGAGGCACCCCCAACTCCAGAGCATCGAATACAGGGTATCGGATCCGAAAAGCCTTCCCCAGTCTGAGCTTCCCTCCGGGGGCTGAATCCTGTTAATGCCACGGGCAGATCCCCATGCGCTGGTTTCCCAGATTCCTCTCTGTAGGCTGGGCACTTGGAATAGCCATTTTGGCTGAATCCGGTGCGCCGGCACCGGTTTGGCTCGATGTTTCCGGTGGACGCATCCGTTCCCTGCCTACCCTCACAGGAACTCGGACGGGGTTCACTCGATTACCCCCGAACACTACCCGGCTTTCTGTAACCAACACCGTCAGCGAGGCCGCCATGGCCAACAACCGCATCCTAGAGAACGGATCCGGCGTGGCTCTCGGGGATGTCAACGGAGACGGTTGGTGCGACCTCTACTTTGCGCGCCTCGAGGGCCCCAACGAGTTGTACTTCAACCGAGGTGGTTGGCGCTTCGAGCGTCAACCAGAAGCCGGCGGCGCGCCGTGTGCCGACCAACCCAGCACCGGCACCGTCTTGGCCGACGTCGATGGCGACCGAGACCTCGACCTGTTAGTCAACGGGCTCGGCTTTGGCACGCGACTGTTTCTAAACGATGGGGTCGGACACTTCACTGAATCCAACCAGCACCGACTCTCCAAACGCTTGGGAGCCACCTCGCTGGCGCTGGCCGACATCGACGGTGATGGGGATCTCGACCTCTATGTCACCAACTACCGGACCACCACCTTCAAAGACCAACCTCCTGGTTTGAGAATCGAGGCGCGACGGGAAGCCGATGGGTCTATCCGGGTGACGCCGGAGGATCGCTTTGTCGCGGTCGGTGAACGGGATGGCAGCGCAGAAATCCTGGAGCGCGGGGAGCGGGATTTTCTCTACCTCAATCAAGGCGGAGGGAACTTTGCTCCGGTCTCCTGGACCCAAGGCACATTCCTTGATGAGGATGGTCAGAAACTCCTAGCGCCTCCAACCGACTGGGGCCTCAGCGCTGTGTTCCGTGACCTCAATGGCGATGGCTGGCCCGACCTCTACGTCTGCAACGACTTCGTCCACTGGAAAGACCGCATCTGGCTCAATCGTGGTGGCGCTGGCTTCCAGGCTGCTCCGCGCACGCTCTTCCGAAACCAGAGTCTCAGCTCCATGGCCGTGGATGTCGCTGACATCAACCGTGACGGATTGATGGACCTCTTCGTGGTGGACATGCTGAGCCGCGATCCAGAACGCCGTGCTTGGCAACGTCCCAACACCATGACCTCGGTGCTGCGCCCACCCATCCACGACCCTCAATACCGTCCGGAGGTCACACGGAACACCCTGCATGTGGCCCGGGCGGGCGGGCCTTTCGCGGAGATCGCTCAGTTCTCAGGAATCGCGGCGACGGAATGGTCGTGGAGCGCGGTCTTTATCGATGTGGATCTCGACGGCTGGGAAGATCTGCTCGTGGCCAACGGCAATGCACACGATGTGCAGCACGCCGACATCTTGGCCGCACAGTCCCGGGAGCGAAGCACTCCCAGCGCCGAACAACGCCTGCGCAACGCGTCACGATTCCCGCGGCTCGACACAGCCAACCTGGCCTTCCGCAACCAGCAAGATATGCGCTTCAAAGACAGGAGTCTCGACTGGGGATTCGCGGATCGCGGTGTGACAACGGCCATGGCCTTGGCCGATTTGGACAACGACGGAGACCTCGATGTGGTGACCTGCAATCTGGGGGAGGCAGCCGGCCTCTACCGCAACGATTCCACCGCGCCCCGCGTGGCAGTCAGCCTCCGCGGTGCCGGAGGCAACACCCACGGGATCGGAGCCCGAATTCTCATTGAGGGTGGCCCTGTTTTTCAGAGCCAGGAAATGATGGCCGGGGGTCGCTATTTATCCGGAGACCAGGCCCTGAGGGTCTTCGCCACCCAGCCCGATCAACCGGTGACGGTAGAGGTCCGCTGGCCCGGCGGTAAATGCAGTCGGTTGAACTCAGTCCCACCTAATTCACACGTGGAAGTGCTAGAAGACTTTGCCGTCGCCCTGGGTGCGACCGAGCAAAGCCCCACCGCGGCCGTTCCACTCTCGGCTACGGCTCTCTTCGAAGAAATCTCCGCTGCACTGAATCACCGCGATTCAACCCAGGGGTCCACCGAAGATTTGGAGCGCCAACCCCTGCTTCCCCGTCGACTGTCCACCGAGGGCCCCGGAGTCGCTTTCTACGACATCGACACCGACGGATTCGACGACCTTCTCTTGGCCGGACGGGGAGAATGGATGGTCTTCCGGAACGACCATGCAGGTGGTTTTCAACCACGGCCCGACCTCAGCCTCAAGTCTGGGCAGGCCCATTCGGTGACGGGCATTGCCGCCGCCGTCGATAACCGCGGCCTCGTGTTGGCTACAGGGCACCAACCCTCTCGCGTCAGCAACGCCCCTGCCCCCCCGGGCTCCGTGCTGCGGACCAACCAACCCCAGAACCTTGGCCAATCCCTCCAAGCCTCTGGCAGCGTGGTGCTGGCAGACTGGGATGGGGACGGGGAACTCGACCTAGCCGTGGCCGGGCGGCATGTGCCAGGACGCTGGCCGGAGTCGGCAGACACCCGAGTCTTCCGCGGCCAAAACGGCCAGTATCTACCCTGGCTCACCCTGACCAACACCGGCTTGGCCACAGGCATGATCGCTAGCGACCTCACCGGTGATGGACGCCCGGAACTGGTCTTGGCAGCGGAGTTTGGTCCACTGCGATTCTTTCGAGCTGATGGAACCAACTTACGTCCATGGAAACCTGGCCTGGTGACCGCCGAAGGCAAAGCCACCGACTGGCTCGACTACCAGGGACGCTGGACCGGACTCACCGCCACCGACTTCGACAACGACGGCCGACTCGACCTCGCCGCAGGCAATTGGGGCTGGAATTTCGGCGAAGGCCGCATCGATCCCGCTCGTGACCCCGTGCGAATCACCTATGCCGAGTTTGTGCCAGGCACAGTCACCCCCTTGATCCACTCATGGGACCCCCTGCACCGGCGCGAGGTACCCTGGCGGGAACTCCGCACCCTCCGTGAGTCCTTGCCATTTGCAGCCGAAACCGTGCCCTCACACGAAGCCTACGGCAAAGGGGGCTTGATGGCTCTTCTCGGACCTCATGAATCCCGAGCCCGACGTGTCGAGTCTCAATGGCATGCTTCGACGGTGTTCCTCAACCGGGGGGATCGATTCGAAGTCCGCGCGCTTCCTAACGAGGCCCAATGGGCTCCGGCCTTTGGTCTTACCGCCGCCGACTTCGACGGAGATGGCAACCAGGATTTATTCCTGGCCCAGAACTTCTTCGGAGTCGATGCCGAGACTTCCCGGCACGACGCAGGTCTGGGGCTTCTGCTCACCGGCGATGGTCGGGGGCATTTCAAGGCGTTGTCACCGGCGGCTTCGGGCATAGTCCTCACCGGCGAAGGCCGCGGCAGCGCAGCGGGTGATTTCGATCTCGATGGACGGGTCGATCTCGTGGTTACCCAGCACACGGGGCCCACCGCTCTGCTGCACAACCGCCGGGCCCGACCTGGTTGGGGACTGCGACTCGAACAACCCGGGCCCAATCCGATGGCCATCGGCGCGGTCGTTCGGGCCGAGTTCGGCAACTCCAGCGGCCCAGCCATCGAGATCCGAGCGGGGTCCGGATGGTGGTCCCAAGACTCCTCGCGCGTGCTTATCACCGGGGCCTCACCACCGACCGCGGTTCACGTCCGCTGGCCTGGGGGACTTCAGCAGCGCCACCCCTGGAGCCCAACTGTCCGGGAGATGCGCATCCGCCGATCTCCCTGATCCACTTGGGATTCCTGTTTGCCCGCCTTGAGGCATTGCCGGAGTGTCGACCTCAGGATGTCGTTTTCTGAAGAACTATTGATTCGTGCCCGGCGGGTTCGCCTCTTTATCTGCGATGTCGACGGCGTGTTAACTGACGCCACCGTCAGCATGGGAGGCGGAGTCGAGACCAAGGTGTTCCACATCCGGGATGGTCTGGGTTTGCGACTCTTACAATCCGAGGCGTCCATTCGAGTGGGTTGGGTTTCAGCCCGCCCCAGCGAAGCCACGATCCAGCGAGCCCAGGATTTGAAGATCGATTTCCTCCACCAATCTTCCGGACCAAAGGTCGCCGCCATCGAAACCTGGCTGCGCGAGACAAACATTACTTGGGACGAAGTGCTCTACATGGGGGATGACTGGGTAGATCTGGCCGCGCTCAAGCGAGCCGGTCTGGCCATTGCTCCGGCCGATGCCATCGAAGAGGCACGCCACATCGCCCACTGGGTCACGCAGAAACCTGGCGGCCATGGAGCGGTCCGCGAGGCCACCGACCTCTTACTCAAGGCCCAGGGTCATTGGCAACGGATGGTCGAGAAATTCGCTTCCTAAGCCGCGATCTGGATTCCAAGACTCTTCGGCCATGTCCTCGACAAACCTCCGAACCGGGCTCACCGCCCTCCTAGGCTTAATAGCCTGCGGGGCATTGGCCCAACGCGATGGATCGGCGGGTGCCACCAATGCTACGTCAGCCTCGGCGGCGGCCACCATCCGTCAGTGGGGCATTAGCCTTCGAGACACTGTCACCGGCCGGGTCCAACTGCGATTTTCGTCCACCGAGGCCTCGCCGGCACCATCAGATAAAGGAGGCCTCGTCCCGGCCCTGTGGGATGTCACCGGACTCAAGTTAGAGTCCTTCCGTCCCGACGAAAGTTCGGACTTCATCATCGAATCGCCCTCGTGCCGGGTCAATGTCACCACCAAGGATGCCGGATCCATCGGCAGCTTCACGGCCCGACGAGAAGCCGACGGCATCTCGATCCTCGGCCACGGCTTCCAATTCGACGGCGTCGAACGACGCTTGACGGTCACCAACTCGGTACAAATCGAACTGCGCACGCGTCTCTTCCAGCCCAAACCCGCTTCCCCATGATCCGCAGCGTCCTCTTCCCACTCCTCGCCCTGTTACTGACCCTGGTCTCCGGTTCAGCACAGGCACAGCAGCAAGACAAGATCCTGCTGTCCGCCACCAACTGCGTGCTGGAACTCGAAAAAGGCGTTTACCATCTTTGGGATCATGTCCGAGTGGAGTCCCCCGGTGTTTTGCAAATCACCTGCGACGACCTCCGCGCGGCTCTGCCTCAGGATAAAGCATCCGGAACGGCGGGCCCCCTTCCCACCGGCGGAAAACTCCAATCGCTCATCGCCTCCGGCAATGTGGTTATCGAACTGTTCCAACCCGGAGCCAACGGCTCGACTAATGTCGTACGGGCCTTCGGCAAGCAGGCCGAATACGGCTCGCAGCAGGAGATTCTTATTTTGACGGGAGACCCCCGAATCGAGACGGCCTCCGGCGTCATGATTGGAACCGAAGCACTCATCTACGACCTGAAGTCCCGGACCATGCGCAATCGAGGTTCCTACCGGATCGAGCTCAAGGCAGACATCCTCAAGGGTTCGACACTCTTTAATCGGGGCACCAACTCGTCCAAGTCCCGCTGACCATGGCCACCGCAGCCAAGACCACGGCAAAGACCGCCGCCAAGACCGCCGCTCCGGTGGTCTCTCAAGATACGACGCCTCTGCTGTCGGTCGAGGGCCTAGCCAAGGCTTACTCGGGACGTCGAGTGGTCGATGGTGTTTCGATCCATGTGGGTGCAGGCGAAATCGTGGGTCTTCTTGGCCCCAACGGTGCCGGCAAAACAACCTCCTTCAACATGACCGTGGGGCTGGTCCGCCCCGATGCGGGTTCGGTTCAGTTCCGCGGTATAGACATCACCCGCTTACCCATGCATCAACGGGCGCGTCTGGGAATTGGCTATCTCACACAAGAGCCCAGCGTGTTCCGAAAATTGACCGTCGAGCAGAACCTGCTGGCCATCCTGGAAACGTGCGAAGGTTCTGCCAGCGAGCGCCAATCGCGGCTGGCTTACCTGCTGGACGAACTAGATCTCGCCCGCCTTGCCAAGAGCTATGCCTACCAGTTGAGTGGTGGCGAAAAGCGCCGCCTCGAAATCACCCGTGCACTGGTGACCTCACCCCGACTGTTGTTGCTCGATGAACCCTTTGCCGGCATCGACCCGATCGCAGTTTACGAGGTGCAAAAAATCGTTCGGCGACTTCGCGATCGCGGATTGGGAATCCTCATCACCGATCACAATGTCCGGGAAACCCTCCGGTTGGTAGACAGGGCCTATGTGATCCATCAGGGCAAGGTTTTGGTGGAGGGCACCGCCGAATTCTTAGTCAACGATTCGAAGGCTCGGGACATCTACCTGGGCCCCGACTTCAACATGTGAAATCCCCCAAGGCCACGCCCGTAAAGCCGTCCAACGTCACCGTTGAGAAATTCTACACCGACCACGCGGGACCGCTGGGATTGAAATTGCTGACTGGGGCCAACTCCCTCAATCGGCTCATTCAAGAGCCCACCGTTAATCGTCCCGGTCTGGCACTGGCCGGTTTCCGCCGCTACTTCGCCAACAAACGGGTGCAAGTGCTCGGAGCCGTAGAGACTTCCTACCTTCGATCCATGGAGCCGGAACTCCGCCGGCAGCGCTACAACGAACTCTTTCGCTACAAGATCCCTTGCGTGGTGCTCTGCCGTGGTATCCGTCCGGAACCGGAGTTCCTCGCCGCCGCTGACGACCGCGGCGTACCGGTGTTCCAGACGGGACTGGTGACCATGAAGTTCATCAGCCAGGCCACATTGGCGCTGGAGCAACTGTTTGCCCCTCGGACCCAGATTCATGGCTGCATGGTCGATATCCAAGGCATTGGTGTGATCATCCAGGGCGAGAGCGGAATCGGCAAAAGCGAGGCGGTGCTCGGGTTGCTGGAGCGCGGCCACAGCCTCGTTTGTGACGACATCGTCTGCCTCACGGTGGCCGACGGCAAAGAACTCTTCGGCACCGGCAAGACAATCACCCGCAACCTCATGGAGGTGCGCGGCATCGGGATCATCGA
>SXXZ01000326.1 GCA_005789375.1 Verrucomicrobiales bacterium
TCGGCATGATCTCGAGGCGCGCTGTACGCAGCGCGTGGCGCTCTGCCGCCGCCTCTATGAGGAGGGCTTCAGC
The DNA here is from genome assembly GCA_005789375.1 of Verrucomicrobiales bacterium. The sequence continues at coordinate 74 of SXXZ01000326.1, forward strand.
CGGAAAGACGTGGTGTTCATCCACGGGCTCATCGACCGGTTGATGATCCTCCCACGTCCGCTTATGGTCCGCTTCAGACAAGAACTCTTCACCATCGAGAAAGATAAAAATATGCCCTACGTCGACACACTCACACGCATGAGCCTCCAAGAAGGTCGTAAGGAAGGTCTGCAAGAAGGCCGTCAAGAGGGCCGTCAGGAAGGTCGTCAGGAGGGCTCACTGACTCAGGCCCGCGACTCTGTGATCGAGGCCTTGGAGATCCGCTTCGGCGAGATTTCCAATGACCTCCGCGAGCGGATCACCGCCCTCGACAACCTCCGCTCGCTGAAAGACCAGCACCGCCGCGCCATCACGGTGTCGAGCATCGACCAGTTTTGAGGGGTTCTCAGCGGTTCTCAGTGGGGGAGGAGTTGCTGGTGGTCGGGTGGCGGATATGCGGCGTTCCTTCAGAACGCGAGAGGGAGGTGATTGGGTCCCAGGGTTTTACCCTGGGCTGGTATGCGGTGCCCCGTTGGGGCTCTCCCCCGATATGGTCTGATAGGCGGTCATTTCGGGTGTTTGGATGATACCCGGTCAAGGCACGCGCCCTCGACAGGTGCCGAGCGAGATTGCTTTAGCGAGATTGGGGGGAATGTAGGTGGTTCCTCATCGGGGCATTCGCAATGCCAGCATTATTGTCGATACCTGACCGACTCCGCGCGCGGGGGTACCAATAATCTTCCCTTTATTGTCTACGATCCATTTGTCTGACCGATACGCACTTGGGAATGCCGAAATCGCCAGCCTGACAACAGCGCCCCCGTCGCCCTGACCGATTCGCGCGCGGGAGTACCAGTGCGCCAGAACATATTGTCAGCCATTGCAGTTCATTGCCGTCCATCGCCGTCCATCGCCCTGATTCAACGCTCGCGCAGGGTCTTCCTGCAAATCCGTGGATTCACGGGCCGGTTTCTGGTTGGATCGGGGGGAAGTGAAATCGCAGAAAGCCTACGCCGCCGCCGGAGTCGACATCGATCTGGGCAATTCCCTCAAGAGCACTCTCCCTGCCCTACTGGCCTCCACGCACCGCAAAGAGGTGATGGGCAAGGTTGGCGGGTTCGGCGGGCTCTTTGCTCTCGACCTCAAGAAGCACAAACAACCGATCCTCGTGAGCTCGGTCGATGGCGTGGGCACCAAGCTCAAGCTGGCCTTCGCCATGGATCAGCACGATACGATCGGCGAAGACCTCGTGAACCACTGCGTGAACGACATCGCAGTGCTGGGTGCCGAGCCGCTGTTTTTCCTCGATTACCTGGGCACGGGCACGCTCAAGCCGCATGTGTTTTCAGAAATCATTAAGGGCTTCGCCCGCGGCTGTGCGGCCAATGGTTGCTCGCTCATCGGCGGTGAGACGGCGCAGATGCCGGGCTTTTATCAACCCGGTGAGTACGACGTGAGCGGCACGATCGTGGGTGTGGTGGACAAGTCTCGCATGCTCGTGGGGCAGAAGTCAGTGAAGGCGGGCGACTTGATTCTGGGTATCGGATCCAGCGGGCTGCACACCAACGGCTATTCGCTGGGCCGCAAGATTTTCTTCGAGACGCTAGGGCTCAAGCCGAAGAGCAAAGTGGCCGAATTGGGCTGCACGATCGGCGAAGCTCTCCTCGCGGTTCACGTGTCGTACGGACCGCTCATCCAAAATTTGCTAAAGAAGTTCAATCCGGTCTCGAAACCCACCACGGCCGGAGCCATCAAGGCGCTGGCGCACATCACCGGCGGTGGGTTCGTAGACAACATTCCGAGGGTGCTGCCGGCCAAGTGCGATGCAGTGGTGCTGAAGGGGTCTTGGGAAATGCCTCCAATTTTCCAAATCATCCGCGAGAAAGGTGGGGTGGATGAGGCCGAGTTGTACCAAGTGTTCAACATGGGCATCGGAATGACCGTGGTGGTGGATGCCGACCGCGCCGATGCGGTGCTGCGGGCAATCAAGGCGGCGAAGCATCCGGCGTGGATCCTTGGCCAAATCACTAAGGGTTCGGGCGTGTGCCGCGTGGAGTGAGGGTGGCGGGTGGCGGGGCAGGCTGCTCGGAAATTGGGACGACGGGCGCTAGAACACCGCTACCAGACGGAGTGCCTACCCGGGGAAGATGTTGATGGTTTGCACGGCTTCGGAATTATGGGTTAATGTGGGTTTGTTGCGATGACTACGTCTAATTCTCCTTTTTTCCGGCGTTTGCTGGTGATTTCAACGGCCTTGGCGTTTGGGGGAATGCTGGGATCGCTAGGGGTGGCGGGCCGCGATGCCGATGGGCTGCGGTTTTCGTTCCATTGGTCGGTTCCCCTGCTCTTCTTGGTGGGCGCTGGAGCGGCGGTGTGGTTCTGGCAATTGATCTTCCGCTTCGATTCCGGCGGAGATGCTCGCTTGCGGGGGCACTTGAAGCTGGTGGCGGGGTTCTTGTTAGCCGTGGCTTTTGGCTGCTTCCTTTTCCCGTTGCGCTTGGTGAGCCCAGACAAGCGGATGGAGGTAATCTTTGGGATGGGCTTCGCCTTCGCGGTGCTGTCCGGGATGGGGTATCTCATCTACCAAACGATCCAATGGGTAGAAGCTGCAAGCCGCGCCGAAGAAGAACGCTCCGACGACCGTTGAGTCCGGCAACCGACAAGCGACGAAGCTTATCTCCAGCAGGTTCCCGGGAGTTCACCCGACACGGGTTACCAAGCCAGGCACCCCGATTCTACGATGCTTAGATGTACTGGTTGCCGTCCTTCAATATATGGCGGCGTGGCCCCTTTTGTGTAAATAGGTGGGACCGACCCCGGCAGGGGGGGAGTTCACCCGGCAAGGGCTACCACACCAGGCACCCCGACCCCACGACACTTAGATGTACTGGCTGCCGTCCTTCAATATATGGCGGTATGGCACCTTTTGTGTAAATAGGTGGGACCGACCCCGGCAGGACGACCTCGGCTGGGGTGGGGCATTTATTGGTGGGTGGCAATTGATGCGGGGTTCGGGGGACGCCATGATGGGGGGACTGATTCATGAGCGAAA